>DAIDML010000261.1 GCA_027449005.1 Erysipelotrichaceae bacterium
TGGAGGAACATCCATTCCCCCTGTACTTGCTCCCTGCCTTATGGTGATGCCTACACCTAAACCCGCAATGATTCCCCCATATAAACTTGCTAGTAAAGGATCAACGCCTATTGCTGGCATGGTGCGAGTGTAGGTTAAGAAAATCGGATAAAGAATGGAAGATAAAGCTGTGGTCATCGCAAATCTTTTTCCTAGAATAAGTGCGCCTAACACAAACATTCCTATGACTAAAGCATCAATAATGACTTTAGGATCCAATGGAATAATGGGTTTAAGTGCAATGGCCAAACCAGCGACACCACCTGAGAGAATATCATACGGCAAGATAAAAGCACCTACAGCTAAAGCGAGTAAATAATTACCAATAACGATTAAGACAAGCTTCCGTATGGTTGTCATGGTGATGGATTTCATGACTGTATTATAACAGAAGAATCGTTGAAGCATAACCCACATCATTTGACAATCTGACAATTTGTATGTATTATTGGGGTTGTTAGTTTTGATTTTATCATGAATAGCAGGAAATACGAATGAAAAAACTATTCTTACTTTTTGCATTGTCGATTTTAGTCTTAGCGGGGTGTGCCCCTTCATCAGGCACAGTTAAATTGAAATTCGCCAATGCCGGATGGGATTCCATTGCATTCCACAATGCCACTATGGGAACCATCATTGAAATATTATATGGATATGAATGGGAAGAGGTAATGGGATCCACTCCAATTACTTATGAAGCCTTGATGAGTGGAGAGATTGATATTTATTCAGAAATATGGACCGATAATCTTGCCTCATATGAAAATGATGTTGCGACAGGTCGATTTGAACTGTTAGGCATGAACTTTGATGACAATAACCAAGGACTTTATGTTCCTCGTTATGTGATTGAAGGAGATCCAGAGCGTGGAATTGAGCCTATGGCCCCTAACTTACGTTATGTATCAGACTTACCTCAGTACTGGGAACTGTTTAGAGATGAAGAAGATCCATCCAAAGGTCGTCTGTATGGAGGAATCCCTGGATGGGCGGTTGATGAAATTTTACGAAACAAGTTTGATCATTTAAACCTTGGAGATACCTTTAATTATTTCTCCCCTGGAAGTGATCCTGCTTTATCTGCTGCACTATCTGGTGCATATGAGCGTGGTGAAGCGATTGTTGGTTATTATTGGGAACCAACCTGGTTGATGGGTTTATACGATTTTGTTTTACTTGAAGATGAACCGTTTAATGAAGCGTTATTCGCTGATGGTGTGGGTGAGTTTAAGAGCTCTGATGTCACCATTGGTGTACGCAGAGGATTCACAAGTGAATTTCCTGAAGTGGCTGAGTTCTTATCTCAATACTCAACGTCTTCTTCATTAACTTCAAGTGCCCTTTCTTACATTGAAGAAACAGGTGCAAGTTATAAGGATGCTGCCAAGTGGTTCATTCTTAATCATCAAGAATTAGTTGCCACATGGCTCAGTGCAGAAGAGTTTAATACCCTCATCGCTGCATTACAATAAAAAAACAAGGAGATTAACTATTAGAAATCAAGAGAAAATATAAAAAGACTGAGTTTCCATGACAAAAAGAACTCACAAAGAGCATCAGTATAGAT
>DAIDML010000262.1 GCA_027449005.1 Erysipelotrichaceae bacterium
CTTGATCTTTTTGACTTGGATATCACGCAACTGATTGAGCAATATGAAGCTTTTCTTAATGAAATGAAAGAGCAGAAATTTGAAATCGCAACAGAATACATTGCGGAGTTTGCGGGGCTCATTGAATATAAGTCAAAGCAACTCATTCCTCAAGAGAAAAGTGATTTTGAAACGGATGCACTTGAAGATCCTCAATCCATTGTCGCTCGCTTATTAGAATACAGTGCTGTTAAAGAGGCTTCTGTGACATTAAAAGAGATGTTTGAACAACGATCAAAGCATCTTAGTGCTCTTGATATTGCACCCGTCATTGAATATAAACCCAATTATGATCACGATATGAATGATTTACTCAAAGCCATGAGCAAAGTATTAGTGCGATACAAACTCACCACACCCTATGATGTAAAAACAACATTTAAAGAGATGTCAGTGGAAGATCGTGTTGATAGTATATTGTTGTTCGCGAAAGCAAAACACACTGCTTTCTCTCTTATAGAGCTGTTTCAAACGTGTGATAGTTTAGAATGCATGATTGTTAGTTTTCTAGCAGTTCTTGATTGCATTCGTTTACACACCTTGGATTACTCCAACGTGGATGATATGATTTATTTGAAATGGAGTGAAGCAGTATGAATCCAGTTTTAATTCAACAATGTGAAGCCCTCATTTACATGAGTGGAGATGAAGGAATTGAACATCAAACCATAGCGATGGTGCTTCTTTGTAGTTTACAAGACGTGTATGAGATGATTACGACACTTAATGAGCGTTACACTCAAACTCAAAGTGCATTAACCATCATTGATGTTGCAGCTAAAGCAAAGATGGTGACTGTGCGTGAAGTTCACGATGTATTAGCAACGCATCTTCACATGAAAGCCACCTCCACCTTATCCAATTCAGCTTTAGAAACTTTGGCTATCATTGCTTATCGTCAACCGTGCACTAAAGCCATCATTGAGCAACTTCGTGGGGTGAATGTGGACATGATTGTAAGAAAACTGTTAGCTCTTGATCTGATTCAAGAAGCAGGACGAGAAAACACACCTGGAAGACCAATCTTGTATGAGGTCACTGCTCATTTCCTTGATGTCTTTCATTTACCATCATTATCAGCATTACCAACCCTTAAACCAATTGAAAGTGAGGAGAAGGATTTATATGTCAAATCAGAGACTGCATAAACTCATTGCGCAAGCAGGAGTAGCCTCACTTCGAAAAGCGGAAGCCATGATTTTAGAAGGACGAGTGAAAGTCAATGGAGAAACCATCAACACATTAGGGTTTATGGCAAGCCCTTCAGATACCATCAGTGTGGATGGGATGAACATTTACGGTCAAACCACCTTCTATTACTATTTATTAAATAAACCTAAAAATGTGCTTTCCACAGCCAGTGATGATCGTGGTCGAGCAACCGTCATGGACTATGTTCCCAAAGAGGTACGTTTGTTTCCCGTTGGTCGCTTGGATAAGGACACCCTTGGAGCGCTTATCTTGACCAATGATGGTCAGTTTGCGAACTTGATGACTCATCCAAAATACGAAGTTTCCAAAACATATGAAGCCATTATTTTAGGAACACTGACTAAAGCCATGAGTGATAAGTTAACCAGTGGCATCATGTTAGAGGATGGAATGACTCAACCTGCTACGCTAAACTTTACGCAATTTCAAAAGGAAAAAGGCACAACCATTGTTTCTCTCACCATTCATGAAGGAAAGAATCGAATTGTTCGTCGCATGTTTGAAGCAATGAACGTTAATTTAGTTAAACTTACCCGTACCCACATCGGTTTTTTAGGATTAGATGGCCTTCCAGTAGGGCATGTTCGTGTCATTAAACCTTTTGAAGTGAAGAAACTCAAAGCCTTGGTGAAGTAAATGCAACGCTATTTCATTGATAGTCACATCACAGACACAACGGTTCATCTTGATGACACAATGATGCATCATTTGAATCGTGTTTTAAGATTGAAGCAAACCACCACCGTTTGTGTGGTTGACGCTTCTTCTCGTGTCTTTGAAGTGAGTGTTGAACCCAATCAAGAAGTAGGAACCATTCTTAATGAGATCAATCAAAAAGAAGATTTTCCAATTGATTTAACGTTGGCGGTTGCGTTACTTAAAAAGGATAAATTTGAATGGATGATTCAAAAAGCAACTGAATTAGGTGCTACACGCATTCTTCCTTTTGTGAGTGAGCGAACCATCATTGATCTGGATGCGAAAGATTTTGAAAAAAAGCGTGCCCGTTATCAAACCATTGCGAAAGAAGCGAGTGAACAAAGTCATCGCAAGCATGTGTGTCAGATTGAAGCATTGCATACCTTTAAACAAGTCTGCCATCGTTATGCAGCGTTCAAAGGGTTATGTTTTGAGCGTGTTGAACATGAATCTGTCTCACTGCACGCATGCAAGCATCTTGATTCACTCATGGTGATTGGACCTGAAGGGGGATTTTCACATCAAGAAGTTGAATTAGCCCGTTTTCATGGGTTTAAACTCATTAGTTTAGGTCATAGAATCTTAAGAGCAGAAACAGCAGCCATAGCGATATGTGCCATGATTGAGGCTTATCATGATCAATAAAATAGCCCATCATTTGAGAAAAGCACACCGTTTCAATCTTCAACCACTGTATAAAAGAGACATTAAACGTTGGCGTGCTTCCTTCTTACATCAAACCATCATTACCAACAACAAACCCCATGTGTTGGCCATTGCTCATGCCCAAATGATTGATCAAGCCTTAAAGAACAAAGAAGAGTTTCAAAAAGTATCAGAAGCCATTCGTTTTGATTTCTTTGATATCTGGCAAGACATGGAATATGCGAAACGAAATGAGTTTTTATTACTGAACATGACCTCTTTTTATGAGAACGCGTGTGTGATGGATTTTGAGAATGAACAGATCCTTGTGCCTTTCTTTGATCCACTGCTTAATGCGTTAATGATGAAACGACCTGCAGTGTTTGATTTACCACAATACTTTAAATTATACAAAGACTACAAAGGAAACTGTGTGGACCCACTCAAAACCTATGGATTGAGTTTACTTCACAGTCCATTTTATCCTTTCACTCATCTACATTCCTTGAATCATGAACATGTCTTTTACGATGCGCAGCACCATGCGCTACTTCATTGTGAAGGCATAGCATTTAAAGAAGTGTATGCCCTTTATGAACCCATCGATGATGCAACCATTTTAAAAGAGTTATCATTAGCCCTTCTCAATCATGATTTAGTTGAGTTCACTCGTCTTGGCGTCCATCATCAACTGTTTCATCCAAACTTACTGAACAAATGCGATAAAGCACTTAGAAAACGCAAGAAAGGAGCTTAGTATGAGAGTTCTGTCTTCACTCATTGAGACAACGTCCACGCTTTATATTCACTCACTCATGATTGATTCACGAATTCCTTCACCTCAAGCGATGTTTTTTGCGATTAAAGGCTTAAGTTATGATGGTCATAAGTTTGTGGATCAAGCCATACAAAACGGTGCAGTTGTGATTGTTCATTCTCAACCGCTGAGTGTGAAAGAAGGGATTATCACCCTTCAGGTTGACGATGTGGTTGAAACACTAAGCCAGGTTGCTCAACGCTTCTACGATGATCCTTCACATCATTTATCCATGTATGGTGTCACAGGAACGAATGGAAAAAGCAGTGTGACTGCATTGATTAAACAGTTGGTATCCAGTTTTGAGTCTTGTGGTGTCATAGGAACCATTCATGCTTCCTATAAGGATGTGGTGTTGCCAACACAATTGACAACCCCCGATTTAGTGTCACTCAATCATTATTTATCCACGATGGTCAAAGAGAATGTACAATCATGTGCCATGGAAGTCAGTTCCATTGGTTTGGATCAGCGCAGAACACTTGGAATTGATTTTGATGTGGCGATTTACACCAACCTTACGCATGATCATCTTGATTATCATGGTGATATGAAACAGTATTTTATTGCGAAAGCCAAACTGTTTTCTCAAATGAAGTCAGATGGATTGTGCATCATTAATGTGGATGATCCCTATGGATTAAAAATGGTGGATGAATGTAACAGTGCGGTGATTAAGGTAGGAGAGTCTACCTTAGCCAATGTTCGACTGTCAAACATAAAAACATACAGTACTCATACCACCTTTGATTTAGAGGACACGCTCAAACAAGAAAAGGTGTCCATCACTACGAATCTCATTGCACGCTTTAATGTCATGAATTTAGCTTTAGCGCTTGTTAGTGTAGTGCATCATGCACATAAATCCTATTCCGATTTTCTTGAACTAACACCGCATTTATCTCAGGTGTTAGGAAGAATGCATCGTATTGATGAAGGTCAAGATTATGATGTGATTGTAGACTTTGCCCACACTCCTGATGGGTTCATTCAAATCTTTGATTATGCATCAAGATTAACTCAAGGTCGACTTTTAAGCGTGTTTGGCAGTGCAGGTCAGCGTGACACGCTTAAGCGAAAAGTATTTGGACAATTGGCTGATCAAATGTGTGACATGATCATTTTGACTGAGGATGATCCTCGAGACGAGGATGTGATCAGTATCTGTCATGATATTGCACAAGGCATTCATGATACACCGTATGTGATCATCTCCGATCGTGTACAAGCCATTCGGCAAGCCATCACCTTATGTAAAAAAGGGGACTGCTTATTGATTTTAGGTAAAGGCTGTGAGACGATGATTGCGCGAGCTTATGAGAAAAGTGATTACATTGGTGATCATATCGTGGCTTCAGCTGCGATTAAAGAACGGTTAAAAATGAAAGAAGAGGAAAAAATATGAATCAATTTATCGACCATACCTTACTAAAACAAAATGCAGTAAAAGATGATTTCATTAAGCTTTGTGAAGAAGCCAAACAATATCAGTTTAAAACCGTGTGTGTGAATGGATCACGTGTGCCACTGGTGGCAGAACTGCTTAAGGGTAGTGGTGTTGGCGTGTGTGCAACCATCGGTTTTCCATTAGGAGCCATGTCAACCCCGTCCAAAGCGTTTGAAGCAGCACAATGCATCCAAGAGGGTGCAAACGAAATTGATATGGTGCTTAATGTAGGTAAATTATTGGATGGTGACTATGAGTATGTGGTGAAAGATATTGCGGCGGTGAAACAAGCGATTGGTCAACACACCCTTAAAGTCATCATTGAAGCATGTCTACTTAACGATGAGCAAAAAGTCATGGCAACTCAAGCTGTGATTGATGCGAAGGCTGATTTTGTGAAGACTAGCACAGGTTTTTCTACCCATGGGGCAACCAAAGAAGATGTTGCTTTACTTAAATCAGTGGCTAAAGACATCATTGAAGTTAAAGCAGCGGGTGGTGTTCGCTCATATGAGGATGTCTTAGCCATGCTAGAAGCTGGTGCAACTCGCATTGGTACATCCAGTGGAGTGGCATTAATGCAAGGACACAAAGTAGAAGGAAGTTATTAGGTTAAATTTGATAAAACAGATGTGAATGCACAACCTCATCTAGATTGACATTGTAATACAAATGTAGTACAGTTGGTGTGGGAGGATAGGATATTATGAGTATGATAAGCATTAGAGCAACGAAAGAAGAAAAAGAACTTATTAAAATTTATGCAGATTTCTATGGGGTTAGTGTAAGCGATTTTGTGAAAACATCTGTCATTGAACGTATTGAAGACATGTTTGATTTGCGCTCGATTGAAGAATATGAAAAGAATAGAAAAGATGGGTCTGTTGAAACATATTCCATTAATGATGTAAAGAATCAACTAGGTTTATGAAAAAGTATACGGTCAAATTTGAAAAGAAGGCAATTAAAAACTTAATATCAATTGACATAAGTCAAGCAAAGTTAATCCTTACTTGGATTGATCATCATCTTGACGGCACAACTGATCCTAGAAAACATGGGAAACCTCTAAAAGGAAAACTTAACGAATATTGGAGATATCGCATTGGCCAGTATCGAATTGTTGTTGATATCCAAGATGAGCAATTAATAATTGTTGTTATTAGTTTGGGACATCGCAAAGAGATATATTTAAAGTAATGATGTCTCACAAAGTCCTTAATCTGCAATCAACTCAACTTTTAAGTCAATGCAATCGGAATGGATTAAAACAAGGACAGAACGTGGAAGGAAGTTATTAGTCTTCAAATTGTGTCTATACTTAGATATTAAGCATCTCTGATAGTTTTATCAGCTGATTTCCAAACCTGGGTTGTAATTTACTTATAGATTATGTATAATACTAATGCTGCTAAAAAGAGGGGAGTGATAAAAATGCCAAGAGTCGTTGTCAAAGAGAACGAAGGCCTCGAAGAAGCGTTACGTCGTTTTAAACGTTCAGTTTCTCGCGCTGGAACCCTCGCAGATATTCGCAAACGTGAATATTACGTAAAGCCAGGTCAAAAGCGTAAACTTAAGTCAGAAGCTGCACGTAAAGCTAAAAAACGCAAATAATCAGTACACTTAGGTGTACTTTTTTTATAGTTTTAAATCGTATGATATACTTATACAAAGGAGGATACCCATGCGACAACAACCCCATACGTATGATGTATCTCATTTAAATGATCAACAACTCAAGCTATTATTAGGTTCACTGGATGAGCATCTTCATTTATTGGAAGAGCACTTTCATTTGAAGATCTACTTGTCTTCACAACATCTGCATTTTGAAATCAATGATGATTCAAAACTAGCGTTAGCGCTAAAAGTGTTGTCAGCTGCTGTCGAACTCATTTTAGCCTATCAAGCCTTGGAAGTAACGACCTTTTTAATGCTTATCGATCATGTTAAACAAGGATTACCTCCGATTCAGCATCTTAAGAAAGTCATCACCACCAATGCGAATGGTAAACCAATTGTGGCCAAAACCTATGGACAAGCCTTACTTGTCGATGCTTTACAAAACAAGGACATGGTCTTTGCTTTAGGTCCCGCAGGAACAGGAAAAACCTACATCAGTGTGGTGTATGCTGTGAATGCTTTAAAACTTAATCACATTAAAAAGATCATCTTAACTCGACCTGCGGTTGAAGCAGGAGAAAACTTAGGATTTCTTCCTGGAGACTTGAAAGAAAAAGTGGATCCTTATTTAAGACCACTCTATGATGCCTTGTATGATATGCTAGGCATGGAAACCACCAATCGTTATATTGAAAAAGGGACCATTGAAATTGCACCATTAGCGTACATGAGGGGTCGTACCTTGGATCAAGCCTTTGTGATTTTAGATGAGGCTCAAAACACGACCACAGCTCAAATGAAGATGTTTCTTACCCGAATGGGTAATGGAGCACACATGGTCATCAATGGTGACTTAACCCAAGTGGATCTTAAAAAAGATCAAAAATCAGGGCTTCAAGATGCGGTCGATCGACTACAAAATATTTCAGAAATTGCTTTTGTCACATTAAGTGATGTGGATGTGGTTCGCCACCCAATCGTTAAGAAAATACTTAAACGTTATGAATGAGGTCACAATGAACATTTGCTTGATTGAAGATGAAATGAGCATCGCAAAATTATTAATGTATGATTTAAAGAATGCTGGATACAATGTGGTCCATTATGCGAATGGTATGGACGCAAAGTTTGGCATTAATACCCAAAAGTTTGATGTTTTTTTAGTGGATTGGATGATTCCACAAATCAGTGGAATTGAGCTTGTTAAGATGATTCGTCATTTTAAGAGTGATGCGATTATTTTAATGGTGACCGCTAAAGATGATGAAAGTGATGTGTTGGAAGCTTTTGAAGCTGGAGTGGATGATTACATTCGAAAACCGTTCTCACCACGGGAGTTATTGGCGCGTGTCAATGCACACCTGCGTAAACATCAAAGCAGTGAATCAAAGATTTTGTCGTATCATGATGTGGAATGTAATCTTCTTACCAGAGAAATGTTTGTTAAGAATGTGGCTGTTTTATGCACAAAGAAAGAGTTTGATTTAATGGCGTATTTGTTGTCAAACGTGAACATTGTTCTAACACGTGATGACATTTTAAATGAGCTTTGGAACTTTGACTATGATGGGGATACCCGTATCGTGGATGTCCATATCTTTAAACTGCGGACAAAACTGGAATTCTCTTCGCTAAGCATTGAATCTAAACGTGGAGTAGGGTATGTTCTTCAACTCAAAAAATAAGGTGTTCATTCAAACTTGGTTACTGATGACCTTGGTTTCTTTGATGGGTTTATTTTTCTCATGGATCATTTCATTATTGTTTTTCACAGCGAGCACCATTCTTGTGCTCTTTTTTAAACTTCGATTTGAGCATGTTATGAATCATCACAATGATGAAGTGGCTCTTGAGCGTAATCAAACGCAGCATTTATTGAACTTGCGTCAAGAACAGTTGGATATCTTGATGATGTACTATCCTCATCCGATGATATTGTTCAATCAGAAGGGAAGTGTGGTTTTATCAAACGCATCACTGCATAATCTGGTGAAGTTCAAAGTTGATCAGCACATGTATGATGATCGCCAATTTCCTCGACCTTTACAAAAACTGTTCAAACAAGCGTATTATCAAGAATCACCCATGATTCAAGACATTAAGTTAGATCAACAATTTTACTCAGCGCACTGTCTACCTATCTATGTGAATCAACGCTATCAAGGTTTCTTGTGTGTTCTTCAAGACGTTACCCGTCTTGTGTCTTCAGAGCGATTACAGAAGCGATTTGTTGCGGATGCATCTCATGAACTCAAAACACCAATCACCGCGATTAAAGGCATTTCTGAGCTTCTTATACGAACACCCCGCATGGAAGAAACAGATCGTAAAGACTTCACACAACAAGTGTTTGATCAATCTTTACGGCTAGAATCCATTGTGAAAGACATGTTAACGCTATCCAAACTCAGTGAAGATAAACTCATGATAGTGAAACAACCTAACAATGCGAAAGCCATCATCAATGAAATCCTTCATCATTTTGATGTGTCATTTCAAAATCATGGGTTAAGTACACACTTTGAAGTTAGTGATAAAACCATGATGTATGTTGATAAAAAAGCCTTTGAGAGTATTATGAACAACTTAATTACCAATGTGTTGATTCATTCTAATGCGAATGTCTTGTCAATTCTTGTCGAAGAAACACATGAACATGTGATTATCAAAGTCAAAGACAATGGTAAAGGCATTGAAAAAGAACATTTACCTCATGTGTTTGATCGTTTCTATCGTGCATCTTCTTCACGTCAACGAGCCAGTGGGGGAAGTGGATTGGGACTAAACATTACTAAAAGTTTTGTCTTGGCTCATCAAGGCAGTATTGAAGTTGAAAGTGACCTTAACCAAGGTACAACCTTTACCTTATTCTTTCCAAAATTGACATTGTCTTAACAGAGTTTTACGTCGCTAGTTTGTATAATAGGAATGATAAGGAGAACCCTATGAAATTAGATGATCAAATTAATCAATTGAATGAACTTATATTACTTATGGCAAATCATGTCAAAATGATGATGACAACTGCCATTGATGCCCTCATTAAAACAGACCATGATAAAGCATTGTTTGTTGTTGAACAAGATGCGCTAATCAATCATTATGAAGTTGAAATC
>DAIDML010000263.1 GCA_027449005.1 Erysipelotrichaceae bacterium
ACCATTAATGGAGTGAGACGGTGGATGAAGAAGGAAGTCAAACTCACTCAGGTGAAACCTTTAATACTAAAACTTCATGAACAAGCAAGACATAACAATGAGCAACTCATCATTATGGGATGTCTACGTGCAGTAGCTCATGGGTGTTCAACCATCCACAGTCAACGTCATGCGATGGGTATTGCATATTATGGTGTCTTAGCCTTAGCTAGAGAACAATGGTGCAACGATTCAAATCAGAGCTTAGACATTGAATTCTTAAAACTCATTCAAATCATGAAGAAAAAATTGATCATCATCAAGGAAGAATGGGTTTTGACTCAAAGTCATTAACCCATTCTTCCTTTCTCATATGTTTTAACATTGGATAAAAAACAGGGTCTATGAGATAATAGAAAGATCAATGTTATTGGAGGTATGCTTTGAATATTATCACTACAAAACTAAAAGAGGTCAGTGGATCAGTCTTGCCAATACTAGGATTGGTTCTTGGATTACATTTTTGGGTTGTTCCTCTTCCAAGTGTGATGTTGTGGCGATTCTTGATTGGAACCTTGTTAGTGATTTTTGGACTTACCTTGTTTTTGTTGGGTGTTGAGTTAGGTATCACTCCGTTAGGAAGTTTGACCGGTAAAGCATTGTCAAAGAGTAAATCCCTGTTTGTCCTACTCATATCAGGTCTAATCTTAGGTTTCTTTATTTCGGTTGCGGAACCAGGACTGCTTGTCTTAGCCAATCAAGTGAATGTTGTATCATCAGGATCAATCAGCAGCCACTCCATCTTAATCATCGTTTCCATTGGAATGGCCATCATGATTTCGGTTGGTTTTCTTCGTATCTTCTTTAATATTCCACTATTTAAATTACTGTTAGTGTTGTATGGCTTGGTTTTTGTGTTTTCATTGTTTACTTCAAGAGCATTCTTAGCTATTGCTTTTGATGCCTCTGGTGCAACCACAGGGATATTGGCTGTTCCTTTTATTCTAACTTTATCTTTTGGGATTTCAAAACTCAAGAAAGACAGTAAAGCGTCTGAAAAAGACAGTTTTGGTTTGGTTGCGATTGCATCAATAGGTGCGATATTATCAGTCTTAATCTTTGATGTCTTTACACCAGATCAAACCTTTACTGCAACCTTAACATCATCTCTTGAGACGTCAACTTCAGTGATTGCGCCTTTCTTCAATGTCATTTCAGCATCACTCTTTGAGAGTTTAATGGCCATATTTCCTTTGGCAGTCATCTTTATGGTTTTACAAAAGCTATTCTTTAAACTTAAACGCCTTGCGGTGCGCAAGATGATTACAGGTTTTGTCTATGTTCTCATTGGTTTGTTGCTTTTCTTAATGGGTGTCAATGCAGGTTTTATGGATGTGGGTACTTATTTAGGGCAATCCCTTGTTGTGAAACAACCCATCATCATTATCATTGTTGGGTTCATTTTAGGTGCACTCACCATCTTAGCTGAACCGGCTGTCTATGTGTTAACCCATCAAATTGAAGATGTTACCAGTGGTTACATTCCTCGATTAGCGGTTTTACTCCCTTTATCTTTAGGAGTAGGACTGGCAATAGCCCTTTCAGTTATAAGAATACTTGTCCCTTCTATCCAGTTATGGCATTATCTGCTTCCAGGGTATATTATTAGTTTGGGATTGATGTTTTTTGTCCCTAAACTGTTTATTGGGATTGCCTTTGATGCTGGTGGTGTTGCGACAGGACCGGTCACCGCAACATTCATCTTAGCCTTTATACAAGGAGCAGCATTCACCTATGAAGGAGCAGATTTACTCATTGATGGCTTTGGAATGATTGCCATGGTGGCCATGATTCCGATCATTACATTACAAATACTTGGATTAGTCTTTAAAAGGGTTACTCAAAAGAAGGGAGGTACAAAACCACATGAATCAGTTCAACATTAAAACCACCTATGATTTAGTTTATGTGATTATCAATCAAGGTTTAGGAAGTAAAGTTTTGCAAAAAGCTAAAGAAAAAGGCATTCATGGTGGGACCATCTTCTATGGTTTAGGAACAGTGAGACACCCATTATTGAATTTATTAGCATTGTATGATGAACATAAAGAAATCATTCTTATGGGAGGAGAATCTGATATTGTCGATCAGGTTATAAATCATCTAAACCATTCATTTAAGTTTCATAAACCCAATCACGGTATTCTATTTAGAATTAATTCTTGTCGGATGTTAGGATCACGATTCAATGATTGCAATGAAAGAGAAAACATCAAAGAGGTAAAACGTATGTATCATATTATCACCACTATCGTTGATAAAGGTAAAGGGGAAGAGGTTGTGAATGCCTCAAAAGATGCAGGAGCAAGAGGAGGTACCATCATTAATGCTCGAGGTTCTGGTGTCAATGAAACAACACGCATTTTCAACATGGAAATTGAACCTGAGAAAGAAATCGTGATTATTGTTGCTCAAGCAGATCAATCACAAAACATCATAGATAATATCAAAAGTGAATTAAAGATTGATGAACCTGGACAAGGTATCTTGTTTGTACAAGAAGCAGCTGAAGTTCATGGGTTATTTCATCAAGGGAAATAGAGTAAACCATGGATACTAACGAAAATACCAAAGAAATTGAAAGTCATGTTAAGAACATCAATGAACTGCATGCAAACCAACTAACATTTGGTGAGAAAGTAGCTGATAAGATGGCTGATTTTGCAGGAAGTTGGACT
>DAIDML010000264.1 GCA_027449005.1 Erysipelotrichaceae bacterium
TTGATCACAGTCCCATGACATGGAAATCACTTGAAGCGTATTCCCAGAGGTTTCTCCCTTTTTCCATATGGATTGACGTGATCGTCAAGCTAACCCTAAAGAAGGAGCGTATACGACGTACTTGTTTACTAAAGGTTTAGATAAGATGCTTAAAAAAGTAGGAGAAGAAACCGCAGAAATCATCATCGCTTCAAAAAATGAATCCAAAGAAGATTTAGTAGGAGAGATAGCAGATTTAGCTTATCATTTAGCCGTTGTTATGGTGGAAAAAGGCGTTTCACTTCAAGATATTGATGAAAAACTTGCGTCTAGAATAAGATAAGTGGGTTATTCTTTGGTACAATAAAGGCATATGAAAGGAGTGTGTTATGGAACTTCATCGTCTCATTCCGTTTGTGCCTGCCAAAGACTATTATCGATCATCAGAATTTTACCAAGCTATGGGGTTTACTCAACTTTTCCTTGCGCAAGAATTTTCTGAAATGAAAAACAATCAACTCAGTTTTTATCTTCAAGACTTCTATATTAAAGCCTTAGCCGAGAACCTTATGTTTGAAATCAAGGTGGAACATTTGCATACGTTTCATGAGCATATGCTAGGTGTGATTGCCTCATTTCCTGAAGCGTAAGTATCTGACATTGTAACCCGTGAACAAGGTTTAGAATTCAATGTGTGGGATCCTAGTGGGGTATTGTGGATTGTGAGTGCCGCGAATAAATACGCCTTATGATGTTTGAAGTCATAGAATCCTTACTTAAGGATGTGGATGAAAAACAAACAGAACTCATTTACCAATCATTTCTTAATCCAGAAAAAACGCATATCAAAACATGGCCAGCGAGTCATAAAAAAGCGTGTGTTCTCATGAGATGGGTCGGAACCTTCTTTAAAGAAGGTGTACACTATTCAGAGAAAGAAGTGAATGCGATCTTAAAAACTCTGTTTCCTGATTTTGTGATGTTAAGACGCATGGCAGTGGACATTGGATTACTTACACGGGATATCTCAGGAACAACCTATCAAAAACGACAACAACCATGATCACTCATGGTTGTTTATTTTTTTATGATAGCGTAAGGTACGTGGTGTAAAACCAAGTTTTTCATACAGGTGTATGGCTGCCTCAAAATCCACATGAACAGCCAACTCAATGTCTTCTACTTTGTGATGAATCATCAATGATTCGATGTGCTCCATCAGTTGTGTTGCAATGCCTTGGTTTCGATCAAGAGGATTCACCCCTAAATCATGAATATAAGCGTATTGACGCTCCTTTAAAGCACCTCTTTGCTGGGTACTAACCCATTCAACGATGATGTAACCTATCAAGTGAGTGGAATCTTTGATTAGATAGGCTTGTAAATCTTGAGCTTGAATGAGACGTTGTTTGAAAGATGAAGAAACCATCTCTTCATAGTCTTGGTAAAGTAAAGGGTAATGCGTTATGTTATGGCGGTTTAAGCTGCGCTTGAGTTGATTTATTAAAGCATAATCTTCAGGGGTTGTAAGTAGGGTAATCGTGGACATGAATATATTATACACCTTTATTACGTATTCTCATTGATTTAATGCTCATTGCGTCTTTTTTGCCACAAAAAAGAGAAGAGGTTAGTCTTCTCTATTAATCGTAGTGTCAATCATGGTTTTCATAAGCGGGAGTGCACTTGCTTTAAGGATTAATGAAGATGAACCTTTAATAATGAAGGTTGCAATACGATAACCTTCCTTGTATCGGGCATCTGCACGTCCATCAGAGATTAGAATGACTTGATTGCCTTCTCTTTCAATGTGACCTGAATAGGAAATGGAAACCACCCCTGGAACAAGTTGATACGTATTATCTTCAAAAACTAAAAGCATCAAAAGATTGTCATGATTCAAATAACGACCACTTTGAACTGGTTTTGGTAAGAAAGGTAAAATGAGAAGTCCAACCATGACACATGCACTGATGATGATGAATACTTTTTGTTTCATTTGAAACACCCCCGATTTTAGTGCTTTGAATGAAAATGATATGATGATTGATGGTCTTATCTTACAAGCATTGATTTAAAATCATCATTACATCATTCTCGTCTAATGGGAATAAATGTTGTGTTAAACGACCTAGTTTCACCGCTGATTTAGCCATCGCCTCAAAATGAGTGGAATCAATGTTCACTTCACCAAGTGTTAGTGGTGCATTGAGGGACTTAAAGAATTCAATGGTTTTATCAATGGCTTGATAAGCAATGCTGGAATCATCTTGCTTAGGATCAATACCCCAAACATTGACTCCATAACGAACAAAAATTGGCATAAGCTCTTCTTCAAGGATAAAACCTAACCACACTGGAATGAGGATACCTAATCCTAAACCATGCGTGACATCATGATAAGCAGAAAGTTCATGTTCAATGGCATGGACTGCCCAAGGACCTGGTTTTCCAACTCCAGTTAGTCCATTTAAAGCCAACGTGGATGCCCATGCTAAGTTAGCACGTGCATTATAGTTATGTGGTTCTTTTAAAGCAATGGGAGCATATTTGATCATGGCTTTCATCACAGCTTCACTGATTGCATCTTGCATGAAAGTGTCATTATCCGCCTTAAAGTAGTTTTCTAACGCATGAGAGAAGGCATCAATTGCCCCTGCCGCTGTTTGAATGGCAGGGAGGGTCATCATATAGGTTGGATCAATGATGGAAGCATAAGGTAAAGAGTTTTGACCTCCTGTTCCTTTTTTAATGTTTAAATCAGTGTTGGTAATCACCGATCCACGATTCATTTCAGAACCAGTGCCTGATAAGGTAAGCACTGTGACAAGTGGAACCACTTCTTTGATTTTGGAAGCATCCATCACCAAATCCCATATGTGACCATCATAGTGAGCTCCTGCTCCCATGACTTTTGCGGCATCGATAACACTACCACCACCCACAGCCAATATCACATCAACGTCATGCTCTTTGCATAAATCAGCTCCACGTTGAACGGTGGTATGATGTGGATTAGGCTCAACATTTGCACACTCCACAACATTAAAATCGTGTAACAATGAATGAATTGAATCATACAGTCCACTGCGTTTAATGGATCCTCCACCATACACTAAAAGTACGTTTTTCCCAAAGATTTGTAAGAGGGATGGGAGTGCTTTGATTTGATCTTTCCCAAAGTAAATCTTGGTTGCGTTATCAAAAATAAAATTATCCATATCAATCTCGCTTTCTGTTATTGAATACCTTTATTCTATCATAGTTTCATGAACTCTTTCATTGACAAACAGCATGACCTTAACTACACTTAGGTCAAGAGAGGTGAGTGTATGCGTCGACTATTACTTGTAGTGTTGTTTTTATTCATAAGTGCATGTACCCCTTCTGATCCTAATCCAAAACCACCCATTATTGATGAAACCTTGAATCTTGAAGGCATGGTTTTTGTGAAGGTAGATTATCAAAGCTCACCAGATCAGTGGCAATCACGTTCATTAATGGAATCTGAAAGCAATAACATTTTAAGAGCCTTAACTTTAGAACCTTTAGAAGTCAGTGATGTGAGTATTGAACTCACTTCATGGATTGTCTTATATACACAAGAGAAGATGTATTATGTGGCTCGTACCAATGATCACCTTTATATTAAAGAGGATGGGGGAAATGTCTGGTTTCAAAGTGATAACACTGCTTTTGAAAGCATCTTTGGTTGGATTTATCCTGATTATCGTTTCATGATTGATCGATTTGAGAACCTTATGGTGAAAGGTGCCATCACGGATCAATATAAATCATTGTTGTTGAGTGATGATAACAGTAATGTGGTCTCCACATTATTGAATGATTCACTGTGGTCTCCTCACCTTGAACGTTTCAATGAGACCTTATGGTATGATGCAATTATCACCATGAACAATGGAGATACCCTATTCTTACTCGAAGATGAAAAAGGAACACTCATGTGGGTTGTTTCAACTGCGGAATTAGCCCATGGCTATGTGTTAGAAGGGTATGTGCTTTCTCGGTTAATTTCAGAAATGACACCTTCATTTTTACTCCAGTACTTACAAGATCCACTCATAGAAGCAGAATTAATGCCTGAAGCCTTTGAAGAAGATGGATTGTTGATTTCACTGGATGAGATAATATCAGAAGAACTTCTTGCGAATACGCGTATGGATGAATGGAGCATTGCGACTGATATTCCAGCTGTAGGACTCATGGTTGACTTGGTGCTGTTTGATGAAGTCTTTGCGTATGCTTTTGCACCGTGGCAAGAATTGGATATCGTAATGATCCACAACACGTTACTTCAAACCAATGATTTCTACTTTACACCACAAGGATTAGGACTTGATTTAAAAGCTCGAATTGAAGCCTACTACGATTTAGAACCTTCAAACCCATAAAAGAACATATTTGAGAGTCATTCCTATGACTCTTTTATATTGATTATCAAAATGATTTATGTTAAAGTGATGCGCATAGTGAGGTTTTCTAATGACACTGTTTCAAGCGCATCCTTTATTTAACACTTTCTTGAAAGAGAATGAAGCTATTATACAATCACCGGTATTCCAAGAGCTTCATCAGTTTCACCAACATATGCATACGTCCCGTTTTGATCATAGTCTCAACGTGGCTTTTTTAGTTTTTCTTAAAACTCGTCACACTCCTGAATATAAAGACGCCATGTTAGGTGCACTTTGTCATGATTTATTCATTTATAATCATTATGAAACCTCAGACTCTTCATGGAAACATTTATTTGATCATCCTGAAGCAGCATTAAAAACAACTCAAGAACATTTTGAAATGAACCAAGTGAGTGAAAACATGATCTTATCTCACATGTGGCCGATTTCTCATTACAAACCACAATCAAAAAGTGCATGGTGGTTAGTGATTATGGATAAAGTGGCTTCCGTTGGTGAGATCTATGCTCAAATCAATGTTCGTTCTTTACAATTTAAGTCCGTCCTTGCACTTTGTGGTGTCGTCCTCTTAATTCATCAGTTATAATAGAGTTTAAGAGGTATCTATGAAACATACATTAAAAAAACATAAACAATGGCGTGGTAAGATCGCAACCCGCATTGTGCCAAAGCTAAAAACAAAAGAAGACTTATCCATTGCGTATTCTCCTGGGGTAGCGGACCCAGTTTTAGAGATCGCAAGAGATAAGTCTTTAGCCTATGATTACACATGGAAGGGGCATACCATTGCGGTGGTCAGTGATGGATCAGCCATTTTAGGATTAGGTAATTTGGGAGCAGAAGCTTCTCTTCCTGTCATGGAAGGGAAAGCAGCATTATTCAAATCCTTTGGTGGTGTGGATGCGATTCCACTCGTCTTAGACACTCAGGACACTGAAGAAATTATTAAAATCGTCAAAGCGATTGCACCTGGATTTGGTGGAATTAACCTTGAAGATATTTCCGCACCACGATGTGTCGAAATTGAGCGTCGGTTACAAGCAGAGCTTGATATTCCTATCTTTCATGATGATCAACATGGTACAGCCATTGTGGTGTGTGCAGCCCTCATCAATGGGTGTAAACTGACCAAACAATCACTTTCTGATTTTAAAGTAGTCATCAATGGCGCAGGAGCTGCAGGGAGTTCCATCATTAAGATGATTCATTCATTGGGGGTTAAAGAGATTCAAGCATTTAAACGTGATGGCATCATTCATAAAGATAAGTATGAAAAATACGATTTCTTATCTAAAGAATTGTGTGACTATGTCAATCCTACCAATGTTCATCATACATTAGAAGAAGCATTGGTTGGTGCGCATGTGTTCATTGGAGTTTCTGTGGCGGATTGTGTCAGTGAAGCGATGGTTGCAAGCATGGCCAACAATGCCATGGTCTTTGCGTTAGCTAATCCTAACCCTGAAATCAAATACGATTTAGCTAAAAAAGCGGGAGCACGCATCGTAGGGACTGGACGCAGTGATTTCCCAAATCAAGTGAACAATGTGCTTGCATTCCCAGGATTATTCAAAGGAGCACTGAATGTACGTGCTAAAGCCATCACAGAATCCATGAAACTAGCTGCTGCTTATGGGATTGCTTCATGCATTGAAGAACATGAATTGAAGGATGATTACATTATTCCGTCTCCATTTGATCCTAAAGTGGCTTTAGCTGTGGCTAAGGCAGTAGAGGATGAAGTCTTAAAACAAACACTAGCCTGATCACTCAGGCTAGTTTTCTTTTATGGTGTGTTGTGTCCATTGTTCACTTAAGGCCCATAATCCTTTTTGCAGTGAATTGTCTTTAGCCAAAGCACTCATCTTACTTGTTTTGATCTCTTCTTTACTAAAGAATGATCCTGGTCCAAAGAAATCATTCGCTTGGGCTTGAGGGTGAAGTGCCGCCATGATTAGTGGCTTTGCTCCTTGTTTTGCGCTTGGTATGATCTTACCAAAGAGGGGTTTCATCCATTTCATGAATGAACTGGTTTCAACTTTATCAAACAAGGATGTCATCGCAATCCCTGGATGAGCACTGATCGCAATGATGTGCTTATCATTATGTTTCATTCTATCATTGAACTCATGAGTAAAGAGTAAATTGGCTAATTTACTTTGTGCATATGCTTTAAATGAATGATAAGGCTGGGCGTTAAAAAAGGGATCTTTAAGATCCAATGTTCCATTCATGTGGGCCATGGAGGAAACATTGATGATACGTGCTGAAGGATTAAAATGAGGGATTAATAATGCTGTTAGTTTGAAATGTCCAATATGGTTAACCCCTAATTGCATTTCAAATCCTTCTTGGGTGGTAGCATATGGGATTGCCATAACGCCCGCATTATTGAAGAGAACATCGATTTTCGGGTATTCAGATAGTATGGCATGTGCAAACGTTTCAATGCTTGCGAATGAACTTAAGTCACACACGAGCATATCAATTCTTGAATGAGGGAATAAGGTTTTAATCTTTGCTTAGGCTTGATTTAAGCGAACAAGTGAGCGACCGCATCCAATCACATTAGCTCCTTTTGAAGCGAAGTAGAGCGCTATTTCATACCCTAATCCAGCGTTGGCTCCAGTGATTAAAACAGTCTTATCTTCACACTTAATAGCGTTTAGGTCTGAGAACTTCATAACTTTCCTCCAGTATGTTACACTATGATTGAACACGCATTAAAGGAGAATCACATGAACACAACCATACAAACCCTATTAAATCATAAAACAATACGTTCGTATCTTAATAAGCCTATTTCGAATGAAATATTTGAGGTATTAATGGAAGTAGCAAATCGTACAGCCTCATCCAGTGGCATGCAACAAGCTTCCATTATCCACGTTGTCGATCAAAGTAAGAAAGAAATCATTGCACAAGTGTGTAAACAAGACTATGTTGCGCAAGCTCCTGTTTTGTTAATCTTTGTGGTTGATCAACACCGCAATCATCACATTGCCATGGAAGTGTCAAACCAAGCCAATCAAACCAATGATGTTGATCGCTTCTTTCAAGGCTTTACCGATGCAGCCTTAATGGCTCAAAGTGTGGTTACTGCAGCAGAGTCATTGGGTTTAGGAACGACTTATTTAGGGGCAATCCACAATGATGATGAAACTGTTATAAAAGCACTTAACCTTCCTCATTTAACCTATCCTGTAGTAGGATTACTCATTGGATACACTCACATTGAACCTACACTTAAACCACGATTATCAACTTCACTTCGAGTGTTTAAGGATGAATATGTTTCATATACAGAATATATGCCACAACTTAAAGCCATGGATGAAGCCATGTCAAACTACGTTGATACACGCAACCCTTCAAGAACCATGGCTCCATTCACACAACAAGTGAGTGAAAGAATGAATTATGCCAATCCTTTACGTCTAAGAATGGGGCAAAATATTCTTAAACAAGGATTTAGTTTCAATTTGGACGAATAAAAAGGGGCTGTAACGAAATAAACATTCAGACATGATGTTTATGGAGTGAACAGCTCCTTTTTTGTATTTTGCTTTAATCAATGATGATGTATCGTCATAACTTCGTTTTTAAACTGTTAAAAGGCCCTGTTCATGGATTTATGCGCACTCAAAAAGAATACCCGATATAAAAGTGTAGTTAGTTGAGTGCGGTAGTAAGTATACTTCGCTGTTTTTTCGCGTGATATTTCTTAAGGTTATACCCAATTAACACTAGGGCAATCTCTGTGCAAACTTTTTTCTTTCCACGACGACGTATTCGAGTGTATTCACAATTAGCTTTGATGTCTCCAAAAGCTCCTTCAACTTCAATGGAGCGTTGAATACGATATCGAATACCTTCTTCACTTGTCAGAAACCGCTTCGCTTCTTCTTGAAATTGAGTCATAACGACATCTTTACTGATTTTATGAGGCACCCCTTGTGCCTTAAGTGAATCATTAAAGGATTCATGAACATACATCTGTTTAATTTGAAGATAGTTCTGGACAGTCTTATGATAATCATGAGAGTAACGGTACACATGTCCTGAGGCACTGATGAGCGTATCTTTATCCTCTTTCATGTGCTTAATATAAAATTCTTTCTTCTTAAATGAGGATTCATCTTCTTTAGAAAACATGGAATATTTCATAGAAAGACTCATATCGTGAGTGAGGTTATAAAAGTAATTATCATAACTTCCATAGCCCGCATCGGCGATGGGATGTTGTGGATAAAATCCATACCGCTTTTTAAATGATTCGAAGAAAGGGATCCAGGTTAAGGTGTCGGTTGGATTAGGAAAGACACCATAGTGAAGAATGTATTCATCACTGACTCCAATCTGAATATTATAGTAAGGTTTTAAGATCCCACTCTTACTGTAGTAATCTTCTTTTCCATGCATGAAGGTTGCATCATGATCACTCTTAGAATAACTATTGCGGTCTTGGCATATGAGAAGGTGTTCTTCGTATTCCTTTAACTTATGATAAGCTTCATTAAGTTGGTCATAGTGACGTTGAAGAGGGCTTTTGTGACGTCCTTTCCCACGGACTAGCAGGGTGCCTTCACTCTCAAACACGTTCTCACACCACTGTAGGATGCTTATCAAATCCGTTGAATGATAGGTTTCCTTCAGCGAAATTTCGTAGTGAAACGTGTTAGAAAAAGTTTGAAGAAGTCGATTCAGTTTAAGAAACAATAACGATTGATAATTGAGAATCGACTTCTTCCAGACAAAAGAAAATTTATTCGCATTCGCTTCAATTTTCGTGCCATCGGCATAAAGCACCGATGTGTCAACGGAGTCCTTTTCGATCAGACATCGATTAACGTGAGTAAAGATGTCTTCAATAGAATGAGTGAGTTTGGTGTCAATGAAACGTTGAAAAGCCATGAAACTAGGAGTCTCACCTTGAGCCAAATACATAAAACGAACATCAACTTTACACGCTTTCTCCAACGCTCTCAAACTTCGAATGTTTTCCATAAATCCAAATAGGATGACATGAATCATCATCTCTGCACTGTATTCACTTCGTCCTTTGGTAGAAGATTGAATAAACTGGGAGAGATTCAGTCCGCCAACGACTTCTTTAAAACTAATGACGGGATCACGTTCATCTATTTTGTGTTCTAAATTGACTGGTAAAATGAGCTGAGTTGGTTTATACTCTAATTGTAATTTGAGGTTTTGCATATCTTAATTATATCAAAAAGCCGAGGTTCCTCTGTTGTTTCGGGTATTTTATTGTGATCCTTATGCTTCCTTTCAAAAAGGTGGCTGTGAGAGAAACCATGAATTTGTTCGTTATGTCATTAAAAAAGGAGATAGCTTTGACTTCTTTCATCAAGATGAAATTGATCAACTA
>DAIDML010000265.1 GCA_027449005.1 Erysipelotrichaceae bacterium
TGATCAAAAGCTCCTTCATGTCAGTGAGGATATTCATGTGATTGGTATTGGTGAAAAAGGATACATGGATGTCTTAGCCGTGGTAAATGATTCAGGTGGACATTCTTCCACTCCTCCAACACATAGTGCTTTGGTTGAGCCAATGAAATTAGGGGTTTATGTGGAAACTCATAAATTCAGACCTTTTCTGAATCCTGCTGTGAAGGAAATGCTGAAGCGATGTGCTCCTTTTGCATCCTTTCCATATTCTTTGTATTATACATTTCCAACCTTGTTTAAACCTTTTATTTTCCAATCGTTTTTAAAAGATCGTAAATTAGCAGCTCACATTAGAACAACCGCTGTTACTACCATGGCAAGTGGCTCATCTTCGATGAATGTCTTACCACAACAAGGTTGGATTAATCTTAATGTAAGAATATCTCCTCATCAAACCAGCAAAGATATCCTTCACTTCTTGAATCAACACAAAGGATCACAGGTAATCCTCAAAACAGATTTTGCGAATGAGCCAACTAAACTCTCAGTTCTTAATGATGGTGTGTTTGATGTGGTAGCGTCTACACTTAAGAATGTGTATCCACACATGAAACTTGTGGTTCCTGCTCTCATGATTGCCGCTACGGATGCTCGCTACATGCATGATATCAGTGATCATGTTTTCAGAGTTTGTCCTTTTGATAGTATGAAAGAAGATAAGCATACCGTACATGCGGATGATGAGCGTTTATCCTTAGACTCATTTGAAAGAGGGATAACCTTCTTCTCGCAAATCTTAAAAGCTTTTGTGCTTTAAGTCTATTCACACCCCTTCATTTCCGATACAATAAAAATAATCATGTTCATTAAGTAGGTTATATGCAACTACCTAGTTTAATCAGTTTTATCATTGGATCATTGATATTTGGATGTCTTTATCTTTTAAATCGAAAATTTAAAATAGATTATGTCATTGGAGTCTACATTATCTCAGTGTTCATCTTAGGATTCTTCATCATGATCTATTATCCCAATGAAACCAATTCCTTTGCTTCATTAGGATTCCTAATCATGCTTATTCTTTCAGTATTCGTGTTACTTGGATATGTGCTTACTTGGGTGTTAGTTAAAGGTATATTAAAAAAATAATTAAGAGCTTGCTCTTATTTTTTTTGTTTTTTCATCTTTTTATATGCGAAATTTGTGAAAATAACCGAATAAATCGCATTTTTGAACAAAATTGATGTAAATATCACAAAAAAACAACTTTTTTGTATTAAATGTCTTGACTGTATTATACAATATGGTACAATTCAAAGTGTAAAGGGAAACAGTCCCTTTCACGGAGGTCCTTATGGAACTATTACTGCCTTTATCGATCAGCGGCGTGGTTGGCGCAATTCTCTTTGGATTAAACTACGCTTTAAATAAACGTTTCAAACTCAGTTTAATGAGTGGCGTGTTGATGATTGTTAGTGTCATATTGTTCTTCTTCATTATGTTATTTACTTTTGATCCTGACAACGTCTACGCTGGGATTGGATATACCATCATGGTTGTCCTCTCGACAGCAGCCCTCTTTGGATATGGATTCACTTGGTTTGTGGTTAAACGCCTTATCAAAGGCTAAGAAAGGAAATCACACATGGATTCAACACTTCGAATTTTAGGATTAGCTTTAGCCTTTGGTTTCATTACTGCACTGGTTGTCTTCGTCGTTTCCAAGTTTAAAGTAACTAAACTCATTTATGGAGCTTACATCTTGTTTGCTTTAGCTGCACTTGCAGCCTTCTGGTCCTTTGTAGGGCCAAACACAAATGGATGGGATGATCTCATCTTTATGGTTAATGCGATGATTTTAACTGCCGCTGGTGTGCTTTATCTCATTGGTTTATGGATCTTTACCGCATTACGTAAGAAACGCTAAAATAACAACACTCACTGTTCAGTGAGTGTTTTTAATTCTTGGATTATCTTTTTAAACCCTTCTTTTGACTCTGGTAACGGAAACAGCATGTAATCATGAAAGAGTGCTTCATCAATATAGACATTGGTATTGATGTTTTGAAACTTTGCTTGTGTTTGAAATTCAATGACTTGGTCATAGAACAGTTCATGGTTGGTTACGAACAGATGAATTTTCCCCAGTTGGCGCAATGAATCATTGAATTGATATCCCACACTGTGATGAAGGTTGAATTGTTCACCTAAATAGCGAAGTCCATCATAGCTCAAAATCACATCCTTGTTTTCTAAATCTGGATTAACTTTATTCATTGTGAGATCAAGCCACGGCGAAAGCAAGAATAAATGAGCAGGAGATGTCTGAAACTGATCTCTCATGATTTGAGCTAATGATAACGTGAGCCATCCTCCTGCTGAGTCACCCACAAGTGAGATTGAAAGAGGGATTAAATCAAACACTTGTTTCATCATAATGGTGAGTTCATGAAGGGTTTGAGAAGCATCTGAAACAGGTAGTCTTGAATACAATGGACAAAGCAACATCATGTCTGTGGACTGAACAAGATCATCCATGAACTTCAAATGATACGA
>DAIDML010000266.1 GCA_027449005.1 Erysipelotrichaceae bacterium
CATGTTTACGTCGCCATTTTTTTTGTCACTGCCATTACTAAGGAGAATCCAATTAATCCAAATAGAATGTATCCTAGATTGGATTGCAACCAAATGTTTCTGACTTCCCAAAAGGCTTGAGAGTAATAGAATCGATTACCTGCAATTTCAAAATGAAACATAGCATCTTCATATTGTTGGGTGTACATGTAGTTCATCCCAATACCATTGTGTGCTAAAACAGACATTTGATTAAGTCGTAATGGCAGTGACAAAAAAATGGCGACGTAAACATGATGTATTGAGGCCTGTAAAGCAGTTCTTACATAAGGTGGCTTCCATTAAAATAGTGAGTGATGTCTTGTTTATGTTTGCCTTCTTAAGACATCCTATTGATTCATTCTATGATTTAAAAACAGGGCAGAAAGGATCAGTTAAAGGAGCATTAATCATCTTTGCGATCTTCTTTAGTATCTTCCTATGGTATCTCTTAGGCAAAGGGTTCATTTATCAGTTGGTAGCCATTGAAGACATTGATCTTCAATCCATCGTGATTGGATTCTTCTCAATATTCTTCCTTGCCATTTTATGTAATTTCTTGGTTTCTTCCATCAATGATGGTGAAGGTAGTTTCCTTCAACTTGTAAAGATGGTGGCGTATAGTTTAGCTCCAATCATGATTGCTTATGTCGTGATTATTGGATTAAGTTATGTCTTAACCTATAATGAAACATTCTTACTGCAGATTGTAGGTCAAGGAGCATTCATTTGGACAGGGTTGAATCTCTACTTAGGCATTCAAGAAGTTCACAATTACACCGTAAGGGAATCCTTGCGAAGCATTGTCTTAACCATTGTATTCATGTTAGTCATTGCCTTAATCTTACTCATTGTCATTATTATGACTGAGCAAGTATACATGTTCTTCGAAGCCATCTTTAAGGAGGTGATACGTAATGTCTTCAATTAAAAAACTGCTACTCGCAAGCATAGGACTTATCTTATCTATTTCCACAATCATGGCCTCACTGTATATTCCTACACCTCAAGATACTAGTTTACCTCCTGAAACCATTACGTACGATGACTTGCAACCTGATGAATTTGAGTTGTTGCATGAGACAAGCAACTTAGCGTATTACTACCGAGAAGATCGTGATATCATCGCGATCAAAGACAAGCGCAATGGTTACCTTTGGAAAACAGGGCTTGATATTGAGTTTAATCGATATCTTGAAGAAGCATGTAATTTAGTTCCAGATGATGAGAAAGTCAATTGTGATCCGTTGGAAGATCGTTTAAACACGACCTATACAGGGATTGCTAATTCATTGCTTACCATTGAATACTATGATGTTTCTTCCTCAATTCGTCGCTTATCCAGTGCATCTGATTCTGGTGTAACATCCAAGTTGGCGACAGTCAATGATGATCCAGCACATCGTCGTTTGGACATCGATTTTACGAATTTAAACATTCAAATAAAGCTTCATATTCACTTTGATGATGAAGGCATTCGTTATGATATTCGCCATGATGAAGTTGGTGGTGGTGGGATTGATTCCTTAGCTGCAATCATGCTTACGCCGTTCTTAGGTGCTTCAGGTGGAGCAAAAGCGTTCTGGGATCCAGAACAACAGTCTTATCGTCGCATTGTTCCTAATCCTAAATTAGATGGGTATGTCCTTGTTCCTGATGGACCAGGTGCTCTCATTCGTTTTGAAGATCGTAATACCAACCTCACCTCCTATGTAGGAAATGTGTATGGTGAAGATTT
>DAIDML010000267.1 GCA_027449005.1 Erysipelotrichaceae bacterium
AAAACATCCACTTCCTCAAAGTCAATCTCATAGTCAAACTCTGGATTGAGATCATATCCATGTTTGGTGGTAATCACAAGTGGTGTTTCTTCAAATATCGGAATATCTTTTAAAGCTTGCCTTAAGCGATGGACGGTAAACTTCAATGCACTTTCAGGATTATGACTGCCTGACCATAAAAGATCAATGATTTGATTTTTAGACAATGGTGTCATTCGATAGTAAATCAATACCTCTAATAGATATCTTACGTTCTTTGTTAGATATCCATCAACACGAAACACTTCACACCCATGTATGAACGTCAATTCTCCAAAAGTAGTGATTCCAATCTTCACTTTCTTATCCATAGAATGATCCTCGGGTCTTCATTTGTTTACATTATACAAATTTATGATATTGTATGCAAAGATTTGATGCTTTGAAATAAAAAAACTGCTTTCGCAGTTTTAAACTTTATTGAATTGTGCAACATCTAAGTCAAAGATGGTTGCTCCTCCAACTTGAACTTCCACAGGGAATGAAGCGTATCGTCCAATATCATAGGAAGCAGTGGAAGGTACGATTTCAGTACGACGTTTGGATTCTTGACCCACAAGTTCAATGACTCGCTCCACTAATGTATCATCACAACCAACAATGAGGGTGGTGTTACCAGCTCTTAAAAATCCTCCTGTTGTTGCTAAACGAGTTACTGAGAAATTATCTTTGGTTAATGCAGCTGAGACATTGGATGCATCATCGTTAGAAACAATGGCTAGTACTAATTTCATAAGAACACCTCCTCTATTTGTCTTCATTATACCTTATTTTAAGAAGGTTTGCGACTACACATTGAATCTAAAGTGTAGGACATCTCCATCTTTGACTTCATAAGCTTTGCCTTCAACACGCAGTTTACCAGCATCTTTAAGGGCAGGTTCCGTTTTATACACTAGAAGATCATCAATATGATAGGCTTCTGCTCTAATGAAGCCTTTTTCAAAATCACTATGAATGATTCCAGCACATTCAGGTGCTTTCATACCAGCGGTAAATGTCCAAGCTCTGACTTCTTGCGGACCTGCAGTGAAGTACGTTTTAAGATTAAGAATATCATAGGAAGCAATAATGATTTGATCCAAGCCTGATTGTTGGATGCCAAGTTCTTCTAAAAACATCGCCTTTTCATCTTCTTCTAACATTGAGATTTCTTCTTCAATGCGTGCAGAAATAGGAATAACTAATGCTTGATGGGTTTTCGCATAGTCACTGACTGCATTAAAGTGAGGATTATCTTGTGGATGAGCTATCTCATGTTCTGCTAAGTTCGCGACGTAAATCACTGGTTTATTGGTGAGTAAATGAAATCCTTTAAGAATTTGCTTCTCTTCATCATTAAACTCTAAACCATAAATACGTTTCCCTTCATTGAGGGGTTGGACACATTTTTGAAGCACCTCTAATTCTGCAATTGCGATCTTATCATCAGATTTTGCTTTACGAGTGACTTTATCAATACGATTCTGTACACTCGCAAGATCGGCAAGGGCTAGCTCAACATCAATGATTTCAATATCACGAATTGGATCGACTGAACCTTCAACGTGAATCACATCATCATTTTTAAAACAGCGAACCACATGGACGATTGCGTCTACTTCACGAATATGAGAGAGAAACTTGTTTCCTAATCCTTCTCCTGAAGCAGCACCTTTCACAAGTCCCGCAATATCGGTGAATTCAAAGGTAGTTGGGATGGTTTTCTTAGGGCTAAATAAAGCAGCTAAATCATAAAGGCGTTGATCTGGAACTTCCACCACACCTACGTTTTTATCAATGGTTGCGAATGGATAATTGGCGGCTTCAACTTGTGAGCGCGTGATGGCGTTAAAAAGAGTGGACTTACCAACGTTGGGTAGTCCTACGATTCCTGCTGTGAGTGACATAACTTCATTTCCTTACTGAGTTGTTTCTGCTTTTTTGATAATCTTTTTGAGTCTTTTTTCAAACTCAATGCGTTCTAGCATCACACTAGAACCACACCCTAGACATTTTAACTTAATATCGACTCCCATGCGAGTGATTTCCCAAAAAGATGACTTTTTGCATGGGTGATCTTTCTTGAGTTGTACAATATCATGCAATTGATAAGCCATTCTATACTCCTCTTTCTTTAAAGGCTTGAAACGTATTGAGTAGTAATGCCGCAATGGTCATGGGTCCTACCCCTTTCGGAACAGGTGAATAGGCACTTGCCTTTTCATAGGCACTTGGATGAACATCACCACACAAAGTTCCATCATCATTACGATGGATGCCTACATCCACAATCACTACCCCATCTTTAACATAATCGGCAGTAATCATTTGCTTGATTCCGGCCGCAACAATAAGAATATCAGCCTGTTGCGTATGTTGCATTAAATCTTTTGTTTTACTGTGCGTAATGGTCACTGTAGCATTCGCATTCAATAGTAATGCCGCAATGGGTTTTCCCACAATGTTGGATCTTCCAACCACCACCACATGTTTTGAAACCACATCAATACTATAGAACT
>DAIDML010000268.1 GCA_027449005.1 Erysipelotrichaceae bacterium
TGGTTTCGATGCCGCTGTGGCTGGTGCTCGTGCTGCAATCATCGGTGGATTTAAAGCCACTTCAAATACCTTAGCCGCCTTTACTCATCAACTTCCATTGTCTGGAACTTTAGCACACAGCTACATTCAAATGCATGATAGTGAATATGAGGCATTGAAGGCCGTTTTGTGAATGATGAAACTCAAAATGATGCCTTTGTGTCTTGGGCACTCAAAGTATTAACACACTTGTTAATGAGTGAAGAAACCCTCAAAGAAGCTAAAATCAATGTGTTTCAAAACATAAAGCGTGAACAAGAAAACAGTGTGAAGCATGCCTTAGCTTTAAGTGCTGAGCGTTTTCTACCTCAATCCTATGGATTAAAAGTAGAAGGGGATGAATCAGTGATGAACCTCACTCTTGATGAGCTTGTGATGTTTCAAAGCAAGTTGTTTCAGCAACCTACCGCTTGTTTTCAAGTGGGACAACTTGATCAAGGATTGGTCATGAATCATCTTAAAAAATCCATTTTAAATCAAGATAAGACTTCATTATCAACCTACACCTTATTGAATCCTTTACCACTTGATCGACAAAGTGTTTCTAAAGTCAGTTCACAAAGTGTCTTGATTAAAACGTATGCTACTACCATTGACTATGCCGATGAGCGCTATCTAGCGTTAAGAGTTGGAGCGATTGCATTAGGAAGTTTACCCACATCACTGTTGTTTACAACCGTAAGAGAGAAACACAGTTTATGTTACTTCATTACAGCGAATGTGATTGCCTTTGATGGGGTACTCAACATTATTACAGGCATTGATAAAGAAAATGTGAATCAAGTATCTCAACTCATTGATGAACAATGGGAGGCATTTAAAGAAGTGAGTGATGAACTTATTTCTCAAGCTAAACTGATGATGCTAAACAGTTTACGAAGCAGCGATGATGATGTGATGTCGACGATTAATTTAATGTATGCAAGTTCACTGAAAAACGAAGTCTTTGATTTAAATCGTGTGGAATCCTTGATTCTTGATTTAAGTAAAGAAGACATCATTGACGCGATGAATCAATGTGTGGCTTGCAATGAATTTGTTCTGTTAGGAGAAACCCATGTTTAAACAACTCGAAACCATTGAAAGCTTTGTGACACCTTCAAACATGAAGGTCACAGTGCTTTATAAACCTGATTTTAAACAGCAATCCATGATCATTGGTGTTCCTTTTGGAGGTATCCACTCCAATGTGCTTAATAAGCAAGGGCACCCATACCACAGTGGGTTAGCTCATTTTCTTGAGCACAAACTCTTTGAATCAGAAAGTGGCGATATCATGGCGGCATTTTCTTCTCTTGGAGCCAATGTCAACGCCTTTACGTCTTATCAAGAAACGTGCTATTACTTCAACACGACTTCCAATTTTGCACAGTCATGTGATTTATTGCTTAATTTAGTGAGCAGTTGCACCTTAAGTGAAGAAAGTGTTGAGAAAGAAAAAGGAATCATTGTCTCTGAATTAGCGATGTATGATGCGATGGTGGATCAAGCATTAGTGAAAAACATGTATCAAGCTCTGTATCATAACCATCCAATTCGCAATGATATTGGAGGAGATGCGGACAATGTGAACGCCATCTTTAAAGATGAACTGGTGGATGCATTTGAGCGTTTCTATCATCCTTCCTTAATGCATTGCGTGTGTGTCACCAATCAAAGCATTGAGGAAGTTAAAACAATCATCTTGTCCCATCCTTTAGCACAAAACCCATCACTTCCACCTCAAGTGGTTTCACTTCCAATTGAAGAACCCAATGAAGTCGCCTTATTGAATGTTAGTAAAACCATGGATATTGAAGAAAGTAAGGGAATTTATGCTTTAAAACTGAATGCACACTCCAATAATCCCATGGAAAACATGAAAATGCAGTTTGCGATTCGTTTTATATTGGAAGCTTCATTGAGTGAAATGAATCCACAGTATCAAGAGTGGATTGATGAAGGACTCATCAATGACTTCTTTGACATGGATGTGGATGTATCCACAACCTACAGTTATGTGGCTTTTATTTGTGAACATGAACATCTTGATCATGTCTTTGCATGGCTCGATCGTGCATTACCATCTCTTGAGTGTGATGAGGTGAGCTTAAATCAATTAAAGCGTCGCTATCTAGGTATGAGCTTAAAGGCACTCAATAAGCCTTCATCACTCTCTAAGCAAATGATACGGTATGCTTTAAATGATTTGGACTTCTTTGATGTGCTTCATTTGTTTCAAGACATGAGTCTTGATGATATTCAACAGGCGAAGATGTCACTCCTGTCTTCTTTAAAAAATGTCAGTAAAGTAAAAATTGAACCCATTGAATAATTTGACTTAAACGAAGGATAAGCCTTCGTTTTTCTTTTGATACTTGATTCTTTAGCAAGTAAGGCGGTTTGAACCCTTCTTTATCTTCTTTTATAATGCATGAACAGGAGGACGAAAGTCATGTTAAATCAAATTGTTTTAGTAGGAAAAGTGGTTGAGTTACCACTACTTAGAGAAACCAGTGGGGGAAGTAAGGTGGCAAATTTGTTACTTGAAGTGGATCGCAACTTTAAGAATGCGCAAGGGGAATATGAGAAGGATCTCATTTTGTGCACCTTATGGCGTGGTGTGGCAGAATCAGCGATTGCGGTGTGTGAGGTTGGAGCGCTCATTGGTGTTAAGGGTCGTGTTCAAGCCAACATGATCATGACAAAAGAAAACAAACCATTTTACAGTTGTGAGATTGTGGCTGAGAAAGTGTCCTTTCTTCAATCGACTCATTAAGCGCTTTTAGCGCTTTTTCTTTTGTGAGTGGTAATGCTTTGTTTATGAGTATGTGAGTTTGATTTTGGTGTATAATAAACCTAAGATTGTGAGGGATGTATGAAGCAATATCATGATTTAATTCAGCATGTGTTAACACATGGTCAAACACGCGATGATCGTACACAAACAGGAGTGATTGGAACCTTTGGGTATCAATCTCGTTATGACTTAAGTAAAGGATTTCCTTTGATTACCACAAAGAAAGTTCATTTTAAATCGGTTTTAGTTGAATTATTATGGTTTATCTCTGGTAACACCAACATTCAACCACTCGTGAAAAAGAATGTACGTATATGGAATGATTGGCCTTATGCCAAGTATCAAAAACATCCTGAATACCAAAAAGAAAGCATGGATGAGTTCATCCAAAAGATTAAAGAGGATGATGCGTTTGCGCTTAAACATGGTGATTTAGGTCCAGTATATGGTCATCAATGGCGTGATTTCTTTGGAGTGGATCAACTGCTTAATGTCATTGAAGACTTGAAACATAATCCTACATCACGTCGTCACATTGTGAGTGCTTGGAATCCTGCTCAGCTTTCAGAGATGGCTTTACCTCCATGTCATGCTTTTATGCAGTTTTATGTTCATAACAACCAACTGAGTCTACAGCTTTATCAACGCTCAGCCGATGTGTTTTTAGGGGTTCCATTCAACATCGCGTCGTATGCGCTTTTACTCATGATGGTAGCTAAAGTATGTGGGTATGAAGCTAAAGAGTTTGTTCATACGTTAGGGGATGTTCATATTTACCAAAATCATCTTGAACAAGTTCAACTTCAATTGACACGTGACTTCAGACCTTTACCAGCGGTTAGAATCAAACATAAAGATTCTATTTTAGATTTTGTGGAAGAGGATTTTGAGCTCATTGGTTATGAACCTCATCCTCACATTGCCGGGAAGGTGAGTGTGTAATGATACACATGATCGTTGCGATGAATCGCACACGAACCATTGGACATCAAAAGTCCATTCCATTTCATAATCCTGAAGATTTAGCCCATTTCAAAGCTAAAACACGTCATCATGTTTGTGTGATGGGTCGTGTGACCTACGAATCCATTCCCGTTAAGTTGGTGGATCGTGAAGTGTGGATACTCACATCTTCAAATGATTATGTTCCCAAACATGATAATGTGGTGGTGTTTCATGATGTTACCTCCTTATTTGAAGCAGTATTGAATCACAAGAAAGACATCTTTATTTGTGGGGGACTGATGATGTATCGTTTGTTTTTCCCGTATGTGTCGATTTTGTGGTTATCTTACATTGAAGATGATTTTGATGGTGATGTGAAACTTGATCATTTTGAATCTGAAATGAAGCTTGTGAACACGATAGAATACCAAACATTTGTATGCAAGGAGTATCATCGATGATAAAACTCAATATAAAACTAGCATTGGCTTTCTTTTGGTTGCCTATGGCCCTTAACTTAAGAAAAATGAAGCGATTACCATTGAATGTCAGTCATCAATTGGTAAAAATGTGGGCTGTGCTCATCCTAAAACTGTCAAAAGTCAAAGTTAAATCAAAATATCGTAACCATATTCCTCTTTCAAACACGACCTTGATTCTTGTGGAAGATAAACCCCTTGTTCATGAGATCTTGTTGGTGGGACTTCAAAGTGAAGTGGTGTTTTACAAACCTAAAGCATCCAAATATGGTTTACCTCAACCATGGTTGGATGTCATCAGTGTTGCATCACTGAAGGATCTGCCTGCCAATTGCATTATGTTGATGGAAGATTTAACACAAGAATATCTTGATGATCTAGGTCAACAAAAAGCACAAATCATGAAAATTTCAATGACTGAACTCGGTTCTATCCTTGCACAACCTACTAAGATTGTGCTTGAATGTGCTGTTCCTCTCAGTGTTGAAGAAAGTGCATTCGCATCCATTGAAGTTATTCGCAATTATTAAAGGAGAACATCATGTCAAACATGTTAGAAATTATAACTAAGAAGAGAGATAAACACCCTCTAACCCAAGAAGACATTGCTTTTTGGATTAAAGAATTGGTAGCTCAACGCATTCCAGATTATCAGTCATCAGCTTTACTGATGGCCATTGTTTTAAATGGCTTAAGTGAACAAGAAACTGCGTGGTTAACCCATGAAATGATGCACAGTGGGGATGTGGTGGATTTATCTTCCATTCAAGGCATCACCAATGATAAGCATTCTACAGGAGGGGTTGGGGATAAAACATCCCTTGTCTTAGCTCCGATGGTGGCTGCTTGTGGTGGCAAAGTGGCCAAAATGAGTGGTCGAGGATTAGGGCATACAGGAGGAACCATCGATAAATTGGAATCTTTTCCTGGCTTCTCAACCGAAATCAGTTCTGAGCGATTTGCTCAATTAGTGAATGACAATGGTTTAGCCATTATGGGTCAATCTAAAAACCTTGTCCCTGCAGATAAACTGCTTTATGCCTTAAGGGATGTCACTGGTACGGTTCCTGCTATTCCTCTCATCGCTTCAAGTATTATGTCTAAAAAATTGGCGGCAGGGTCGGATGCGATCCTCTTGGATGTTAAGTTTGGTGATGGTGCCTTCATGAAGGATGTCAATCAAGCCCGTGAACTTGCGATGGCCATGATCAGCATAGGAAAACATGCCAACAAGAACACCAAAGCCATTTTAAGTGATATGAATCAACCTTTAGGGTTTGCGATTGGAAATGCGTTAGAAGTGAAAGAAGCCATTGCTACCTTAAAAGGAGAAGGACCTGAAGATTTAACTCAACTTTGCATTGAAGCTGCAAGTCTTATGCTTGTGCAAGCACAGTTGTACACTGATGTGGATAAAGCCAAAGAAGCCGTGGTTGCTTCTCTTCATGATGGCAGTGCTTTAGCGAAGTTTAGAACCTTTATAGAAGCACAAGGAGGAGACCCAACGTATGTTGATGATGTCTCCCTACTTCCGCAAGCCAAACACATTACGCCATTCAAAGCAACTCAAACAGGCATCATTCAAACCATTCAAGCGATGCCTTTAGGTTTAGCTGCATCCTATCTTGGAGCAGGTCGTTTAACCAAAGATGATGTGCTTAAGTTTGGGGTAGGACTAGTGCTCAAAGCAAAAGTAGGCAATCATGTATCAGAAGGGGATGTGATTTGTGATATTCATCATGATGATCCACTTCCACAGGATGTCTTAGATAAGTTAAATGATGCGATTGTGATTGCACAAGAAAGTGTGAAGCCTTTAGTGCTCATTCATGAAATCTGTGAGTGATAGTCAACACCTTTGGTGTGTGATATAATAGGCAAGTTATGAAGTTTAACATTACCATTGCCTCATTTGAAGGTCCATTAGATTTGATGTTGTATCTGATCAAGGAGAAAAAGCTTGATCTTTTTGACTTGGATATCACGCTACTGATTGAACAATATGAAGCCTTTCTAAATGAAATGAAAGAGCAAAAATTTGAAATCGCAACAGAATACATTGCAGAGTTTGCAGGACTGATTGAATACAAGTCAAAACAACTGATACCTCAAGAAAAAAGTGAGTTTGAAACGGATGCACTTGAAGATCCTCAATCCATTGTTGCCCGTTTGCTTGAATACAGTGCTGTCAAAGAGGCTTCTGTGACATTAAGAGAGATGTTTGATCAACGCTCAAAGCATCTAAGTGCCCTTGATATTGCACCTGTCACTGAATTTAAACCCAATTATGACCATGATATGAATGATTTGCTTAAAGCCATGAGTAAAGTCTTGGTACGATATAAACTAACAACGC
>DAIDML010000269.1 GCA_027449005.1 Erysipelotrichaceae bacterium
ATGGTTGAGATTGATAAGATGGTGGTGGATGTGAGCGTTGAATTCTTACCTCAAACCGCAAGTCAACTGTATGATGAGAAAGTCAATTTATATTTTGAAGGTCTGTGACTAGTCCATAATATGTGGGGTTATTAATGAAGACTGCTTTCGCATGAGGGTTTTCTTGAATGGTATTGATCACATCATCCGCATCCATCGCACAGGAAATGCCCAACTGTTTATCCATTTGAGGATTCACATAAATCGGATGAGCTCCACCTAAAATCAAGGCATTGAGAGCTGATTTGTGCACATTGCGTGGCATGATGATGCTTTCACCTTCTTTAAGGTTTGCTAAAATCATGACCATGTCTGCCATAGAGGTTCCGTTCACCATGAAGAAGGCATGCTTCGCATTGAATGCTTCTGCAGCCAACTGATGAGCTTCATGAATAATCCCACTAGGATTACCCAAGTTATCGAGATGAAACGACGAATTAAAATCATATTGAATGCTTTGAGCACCAAACACATCAATGAGGGTTTTATCCCCTTTACCTTGTTTATGACCTGGAACATCAAACGCAACGACACGCTTTCTCGCATATCGTTTGAGTCCATCCAATAAAGGTGTTTTACTCATGATCAAAGACATTGGATGATGAATAGATTTCAATCATCTCTTGACGTAAACGACGAGTAATTTCAAGTTTTTGCTTCGGTGTATAGGATTGAGGTGAAGAAGCAAACAAATAGTTAGCTAACTGCACATCTGAAAGAATCATCTTGGTGTGGAAGATATTGGATTGATACACGTTAATGTCCACCGCATCGTAGCGATCAAGAACCACTGGTTCAATGTAATCTTGAATGCTGGTAATAGGATGATCAATGAAGAGTTTCTTTCCTTCTTCATCTCGTGTAAATCCACGAACACGATAATCCAAAGTAATGATATCGGAGTCAAAAGAATTGATTAAGTAATTAAGTGCATTAAGAGGTGAAATCTTACCACACGTAGAGACATCAATATCCACTCTAAAGGTAGCGATATTCAAATCTGGATGATATTCAGGATAGGTATGAACGGTCACATGGGATTTATCCAAATGACCTGCCACACTTTCTTTTTTGATGAACTGAGGGTCAACTGAACACGATGGATCAAGTTGTCCTTCTTCTAATGGTTCTTCAGAAATAAGCAATGTAACACTTGCCCCTTGAGGATCATAATCTTGCTTAGAAATGTTGAGTACACTTGCTCCAATCATATGGGTAACATCCACAAGAATTGAGGTTAAACGATGAGCATTGTATTGCTCATCAATGTAAGCCACATAGTCTTGACGTTGTTTTTCATTTTCAACGTAAGCAATATCAAAGATATTGAAAGATAACGTTTTAGTAAGATTATTGAATCCATACAGTTTTAGTTTGCTCATAAGTGCTCCTTGCATTAAAAAAAGACCTTTTGATGGTCTTCACAACAAAGTTGACGCAATAAGGCCTACTTATTTTTTGAGGGAGCCAAACCAAGGTCTGGGGTGCTCATGTTGAGAAGAAACATCTTTGATGCTTTCGCATCAATCAACACGATTTACAATCGCAATTCGGCTTTTGACCTGGCTGTCCGTTTGGCCGTTTAAGACACTGGTGTGTCGGTCAATTCAACAAAATTGGTTGCAATAGCACAGAACCCTGTGTACTTCTATTACGTTATGATTTTAAAGGAAAGGCAAAAACAATGCAATACTTTTTTTCAAATCTCTAAACTTTTTGTTTAGTTTTACTAACATTATAATACGGCAGAGAAAACACGTTTTGTTGGCCAACAAATCTGATCACATTCTTGTACAAGCTGTGCACCTTCATCTTTAAAACCACACGATATAAACAATTGATGAGCCACATTATGATGAAGTGGACAATGAGCCACCAAGTGAGTATACCCTATTGATTGAGCTTCATTGAAGATCTTCTTGATCATGGCTTTACCATATCCCTGATTAAAATAGAGATTAAAGACTCTTAACTTTACTTCTGCTTTCTGATAATCATCACTTATGGTGATGAGTTCAATGATGCCCACCAATTGATTCAACTCATTAAAAGCACCATAAATATAAGCATCTTGATCCTCTCTTAATGATTCATGCATTGTAACCATGGTTTGAAAAAAGCGAGGAGTGATGGTTTCAGAGAAAAAGTAGCCTTCATCGAATTCATTCACGGAAGGAAGTTGATGATCATGAACCCATTTGTAGGCCTCATAATCACTGTTTTGAAATGGTCTAAGCATTAAATCTTGTTTAGACATGGTTGACCTTCATGTTTTTCACTTAAATCCAAAGCAAGATAGATTGCCTTTAAATCGAATCCTTGATCCTTGTATCCATCCATGATTTTCTTTAAATAAGCTTCACTTGGTGTATGATAGACCCCAGATGTTTTAAGAT
>DAIDML010000270.1 GCA_027449005.1 Erysipelotrichaceae bacterium
TGGTATCTCATTGATAGTATTAGCGATAGTTATCGCTCCTTTATTCAATCGTCCTCAAGAGGAGTTTGTTGAAAGAGTTGTATCAGTGGAAACCATTATGGTATCTGAAAGTTCATTCGAAGAATCCTATCGTTCTGTGGCATTTATATCTCCGCTTGTGATAACTCAAGCAGCCTTTCAAAACATTGGGACAATTACTCAAATCAATGTAAAGGAAGGAGATCGTGTGGTCGTCAATCAAGTGTTGGCTCGAATTGATGATGAACAAGCACGTCTTCAACTTCAAAATGCTCGTGAGGGATTATCCAATGCTCAGTTTAACTTAGAAAGTGCACAAGCCAATGCTGAAACACAACGTAGACTTTATGATGAAGCTGTTGAAAAGGATGCATCACGAATCAATGAACTAAGGGAAGAGCAAATCCAAGCTAAAGTAAAACGTGATGAAGCGTTAACTGTTTATGAAGCCAATCGTGATGAATTGGGTGATGCATCCCAAGTCACAATTGAATCATTACGTGACTACAATCAAGCAGAGTTAGAGTATCAGTTTGCAACAAATCAATATGAAACAGCACTGGACAATGGGGAATCCAATGATGTTCTTATAGCGAGAAGCCGTTATGATGCTTCATTGGCTAATGTGAATGCGAATCAAACCCAGGTGAACATTGCAAGAAACAATGTAAGTCAAGCTGAAACCAACGTTGCAAACACCACTCTACGTGCCAGTGTGAATGGAACTGTGGTTCGAGTGGTTGGTAATGTCAATGAGTTAGCTACACCTTTAGCACCTGTAGTGGTAATCGCTTCAGATGAACTTAAAGCTGTTTTTGGAGTCCCTTTTCAGTGGTTACCTTCTTTGTATTTGAATCAATCGATTGAGGTGTTTAACTCTACTAATACCATCGATGCAAAGATTACTTCCATTGCACCTATACCGGATCAGACTTCACGTACGTATGAAGTAGGGGTCTCACTCGAAGCAAATACATTTCCAATTGGATCTTCTGTCAGCGTTTCTATTGCTTTGGATGAAGTAGCAGGAGTGTGGTTACCCATCACAAGCATCATGAATGATGGTCAACCTTATGTATATGTGGTAGAAGATGGAAGAGCGATTAAACGACGAATAAGTCTTGCGGGATTCAATAACACAGATGTGCGTGTTGAAGGTTTGTTCGCGAATGAGGAAGTGATTGTAAATGGGATTAAGTCATTGCGATCAGGTACTTTAGTTAAGGTGGTCACACAACCATGAACAAAATCGTAGGTTGGGCACTGAAGCGTCATTTAATTATTTACATTTTTACTTTACTTCTTATGATTATGGGATTTTTTGCTTACTTTGAAATTCCAAAACAAGAAAATCCTAATACAACTCTTCCAGCTGCTCTTATTACAACCATTTATCCTGGAGCAACATCAACGCAAGTTGAGAATCTTGTGACTGTCCCACTTGAAAGAGCATTGTCATCACTTCAAAAAGTGGATGTGATGAATTCCTATTCTTATAACTCTGCTAGTGTTATCGTGGTTGTGTTTGAAATTGATGCGGATCCTGTTGAATCCATCGCAACCCTTAAGGATTTGGTGGCAAAGACACAATCATCACTGCCTGAGTTGGCATATGAATCAACTATCAATGATGATTTAGTTTCTACACCATCATTTATTTTGTCGTTCTCATCCTCCTCATTAGATGCCAGTGAGTTGTTAAGTTATGTTCAAATTGCTTCCAATCAAATATCAAGAGTTCAAGGAGTTTCATCATTGGTTGTCGATGGTGAAGAAACCTTTGAGGTACAAGTTTTGGTTGATGTGGATGCTTTGAATGTGTATCAAGTGTCTATAGAAACCATTGTACAGCTTATGCAAGCCCAAAACTTGACCATTCCTTCTGGATCAGTCGTCATTGATGGCGTATCCATTAATGTTCAAACACCTTCCTCTTTTGAATCAGTACAAGACATTGAAAACATGATTATCAAAGGATCATCCAGTGGAGTAGGGTTTGTACGTTTGTCTGATGTGGCAACCATTAAAGTTGTTTCACAATCCAATGTAGGTTTCACTCGTGATGGTCAACAAACTATTCTTTTAACAGGTTATTTTAATCAAAACGTGAATGCGGTAAACATTGGTTTTGAAGTGAGCGAAGTTTTGGATGAACTTCGTGTATCTTTTCCTTCTTCCTTAAATGTGGAAGAAGTGGTGTTCTCACCTAAAGACATTGATTCATCCATCAACAATTTCATTGGATCACTCCTTCAAAGCATAGGACTCATTATTTTGATTGTCATGATCTTTGTTAAGTTAAGAAACGCACTCATTATCTCACTGATTCTACCGCTTTCTATTTTACTGACCTTCATTGTTATGAATACATTAAGACTTGAGTTCCACTTTATTTCTATTGCGGCACTCATCATATCATTAGGGATTCTTGTGGATAATGGAATTGTGATTGCAGAAGCAATTCAATATCGACTCAATGAAGACATGAGTAAAGAGGATGCGATTATGATGGCGGTGAAAGAAACATCAATCCCGATGTTAACATCCACTTTAACCACCATGGTAGCCTTTGGGATGTTCTTCTTTGTACCAGGTGTTATTGGTAAAACAGTGACTACAATACCAACGATTGTGATTTCGACCTTAACAGGCTCATATTTTGTTGCAATGGTGGTCATTCCCATCTTTGCTTATCATTTCTTTAAGAAAGAGTCAGCTCAAAAAATCGAAAAAAACACTACAAGCAAACCTTTCAGATTCTTTCAATCAGCTTTATCGTATGGTTTAAAGAAACCTAAAGCAGTGATTGCGCTTTCCTTTGTCACATTGATTATCTCTGGGCTTTTGTTTACGCAGCTTAACATCTCATTTTTCCCTTATTCCAATAAACCTACATTTCACATTGATATTGAATCAGAGCAGTTTAATTTAGAATCAACTAAAGCCATTCATGATCAAGTGCTAGCAATTCTAAATGAATATGATGAAATAAAACATGTCACGTCTGCTTATGGTCAAGGATTACCGAAGTTTTTCATCACTGCTCCAGTGCTTGGTGAAAATGAAACTAATGCTCAAGTGTTAGTGAATGTTAATTTAGAGGATAGTCCTTATGAAAGCAATGAAGCACTAGGACGTGTTCTTCAAGAACGCTTTAATACAAGTATTGTGGGTGCTGATGTACAAGTGCGTTATTTGGAGTATGCATTACCCGTAGAAGCAAAGGTTGCGGTAGCATTAAGAGGTGAAGATTTAGATGCGTTGCTTGTTGCCTCAGATGTGGTCCAAAAAGCCTTAAAATCCATCAATGGAACAACTAACATTCGTGACACTCATGTCTCAAGTGAACCTCAATATGTCGTGAACATTGATGCAGATTACTTATCTACCTCAGGATTACTAAAATTTGATGTAGTTAAAACGATCAACACAGCCTTAATGGGAACATCCCCAACTCAACTTACCATCGATACACTGCAATTACCAATCTCAATCAAAGCTGATATTGCTTCATTGGATGATTTGCTTAGTCTAACTATTCAATCATCCGCAACCGGATCCATCATGCAATTAAGACAAGTTGCAGATTTGGGTATTGATTTTGTGAATCCTAGCATCTTTAGACAAAATGGTTTAAGAACCATCACAGTTTTGAGTGATGTTTTGCCAGGAACTGATGCGACAACTGTTGAACTTCAATTGCGTGAACTAATTGATGCTAATCCTGAATTGAATGATGTTGAGATTGTTTATCGTGGTGAGTTGTCAAACATCACAGATTTAATCTCGAACTTAGGTTTGTCTTCTTTAGCAGTGGTTGCACTTATTTATCTTATCTTAGTGTTTCAGTTTAATAACCTAAAGCAACCTCTTATCATCCTGGTTTCTATTCCACTTTCATTATCAGGTGTATTTCTAGGTTTAGTGCTCTTTAGAGTAGATATTCAAGCCATGGCATTGCTTGGGGCTGTCAGTCTGATTGGAATTGTGGTCAACAATGGAATCTTATTGGTTGAAGTCATCAACTCAGCAAGAAGCACAGGATTAAGTCTTGAAGAGGCTATCTTTCAAGCATTAAAAGAGCGATATCGCCCCATTACATTAACGACATTGACAACCATTATTGGTGTTATCCCACTGATTTTATCGGATGATCCACTTACATCTCCAATGGCTTTAGTGCTCTTCTTTGGATTAGCGATGAGTACCATTCTAACAATGGTTGTAATTCCTACACTAGTTTATTTATTTGAACCCAACAAGGCTTAGGCCTTGTTTTTTATGATAGTTTTGAAAGCTTACAATGGATTTGATAGAATAGTGTTATGCTAAACAATTTGTCCTCTTCAATTCAAACCATCACTCAACTCATTTTGAACTTACCATCCCAAGCCCAATGGGTATGTTTTACACCAACGTGGTCAATTTCAAAGTGGATTGAAGATGTGGGTGTAACTTCATTTGAGATCGTGTCAGGGGCTCATACTCCAAAATTTGATGAA
>DAIDML010000271.1 GCA_027449005.1 Erysipelotrichaceae bacterium
CATTGTAGCTTATTATGAAAAAGAAGAACTTAAAGAAAGATTGGCATTAGGTCAATCCATGACCAGTTCGTGTTGTCCTGCGTTTGTGAACATGGTGAAGATGCATTATCCAGAACTTAAACCGTATGTCTCAACCATGAAGTCGCCTATGATGGTCATGGGTCAACTGATGAAAGCACGTTATCCTGATGCCTTAACCGTGTTTATTGGACCTTGTGTGGCTAAGAAACAAGAAGCCTATGAAGATGATCATGCCAGTGTTGACTATGTGTTAACTTTTGAAGAGATCGCAGCTATGTTGGTGTCTCAGCGTGTTTATTGCAGTGGGATAGAGGTTGATCATACCATAGAAGCTTCTAAGTATGGTCGTGAGTTTGCCCGTGTGGGTGGGGTCAGTGCTGCTTTAGTAGCAGCAATGAAAGAAGACAATCAACCTACCTTTAGAAGCAGTGTGGGTAATGGGTGTGGGGATTGTAAGAAAGCCTTGATGATGTTGAAGGTGAAACGACATGACTTTGATGTCTTGGAAGGCATGGCTTGTGTGGGTGGTTGTGCTAATGGACCAGGAACCATTGAAACCAATGGTAAAGTGAAACAACGTTTTGATAGAGAAAACAGTGGGAATACGCATAAAATATCAGACACCTTAAAAGCTTTTGAAGAAGAGCTTGAACATATTCAACTGCATACCCATCATTAGATTTGACCATCCCTAGGGATGGTTTTTTCTTAGGTAAAGCCTTAAATCAAAATATATGCTTTAAATTAAGATAGGTGTACAATAAGGATAAAGGTCGCTTTGATGATGTGGATGAATCAGACCAATCATAAAAAGATCAATCATCCACTTGAAGAAAAGCACACACAAGGAGGAACAGCATGAAACGCATTGAGTTAAGACATTGTTTTAATACAACACCGCAGTGGTTGTGGGAAATGATCGTTGATGTGGATCATTATCGTTATTGGACAACCGCGTTCTCACAAGGGTCTACCTTTATTGGAGATTGGTCACAAGGCAGTCGAATTCGGTTTGTGATGGATGATGAAACAGGTAATGTCAGTGGTATGATTTCAGAGGTCGTACTCAATGATTGGCCTAATGCCATTTCAATCAAGCATGTAGGTTTAGTCATGAATGGAGTTGAAGACACTGAGAGTGAAGAAGCTTTATTTTGGACACCAGCCTATGAAAACTACACCTTTGAGCAAGAGGGTTTGGATCAATGTTGGTTCATCATGACGCAAGATATTCCAGAAAGTGTTGAAACAGAGTTCATAGAGAACTGGAAACATGCCTTTGAACTAATTGAACAACGACTCAAGAGCGTCGAATTATCAACCCATCCAATCACCATTCAATCCACCTCAACATACACCCCAGAACAACTTTGGGATCGATTAACGCAAAGTGACCTTGTTAAAACGTGGAATCATGCCAGCGAGGATTGGCATTGTCCAAAAGCAGAGAATGACCTACGTATAGGTGGTGAATTCCACTATGAAATGGCTGCGAAAGATGGCAGTATGTCCTTTGATTTTTGGGGCATCTACACACTCATTGACATTAATCGATCATTGCACTTCATTTTAGGTGACCATCGCAATGTATCCATTGAAATTGTTAAGAAACCTTACGGTTGCTTGGTCATTGAACGCTTTGAAC
>DAIDML010000272.1 GCA_027449005.1 Erysipelotrichaceae bacterium
TTGCCAAGAGAAATCATTGATTTTGAATACAGTTATCTTTCAAAACTGGGTGTCGATATAAAACTGGGTGTCGAGATTGGTAAAGATATTGCTTTTAATGTGCTTGTGGAAAATTATGATGCAGTGTTACTTGCTAATGGAGCACATAAAGGGAATGTCATTCCAATTCCAGGAAGTAAGGCTAAAGGAGTGTTTCCTGCGACTGAATACCTAAAAGAAATAAGTTTAACACATCAATTTCCAAATGCTGGAGCTCGAATAATGGTTATTGGTGGTGGAGATGTGGCAATGGACTGTGCCCGTTCATCTTGGAGAATAGGTGCACAAGAAGTATATCGATGCTCACTTGAGGATTTTGATAAACTACCAGCATCTCATGAAGAAATTCACGAATCATTAGAAGAAGGAGTTATCTTCAATGCAGGTTGGGGACCTATTGAAATTATTGAATCAGATGGTAAGGTTACCGGCATAAAAATCCAAAAAGTGAAATCAATCATGGATGTTGAAGGTAAATTTAATCCACAATATGAAGGTGAACCACGCCTTATTGAGGTTGACACTGTAATAATGGCGACTGGTCAGTTAGTTGAGGACATCACGAAAGGAACAATCGCTCAGACACGAGGTGGTCGATTCGTGGTTGACAAAGATACTTTATCTACTGATGTAAAGAAAGTTTTCGTTGCTGGTGATGCTGCAGGAGGAGTGATTGTGGTTGAAGCCATGGCGCTTGGTCGTAAAGCAGCCAATAGCATTGATCGTTTTCTTAATGGAGAAGATTTAAAGCATAATCGTGATTTTGAAAAAGAATGGTCATACAAAACAAACCTTGATATTCCTTTACCAGAAGGTACAGAAGATAGACAACGACTACATACAAATGTTAGACCCGCTCAAGAACGAAAAAGAGACTTTATGCAATCTGATTTAGGTTTTACTGAAGAACAAGCTTTAGTAGAGGCATCTCGTTGTCTAGAATGTGAGTGTAAACTTTGTATGAAAGAATGCGTTATGATGAATGATTTTGGTTCATGCCCAAAAGACATTCTTGGAAGTTTGTCTAAAGAAGGAAAAATGGAACCACTATTGGCCTATTCATGTAATGCTTGTGATAATTGCACCATTGTGTGTCCACTGCAATTACCAATGAAAGAGATTTTCATCGGTTCAAGAAAAGATTATGTCAAAGCCAATCGTGGTGAATCTCCAATGAAGGGTCATGCTGCAATTAAAATGCATCAAATCCTTGGATTCTCCAAATTGTTCACCATTAAGGTTCGTGGAGGTAAGAAATAATGAGTATAACGATTGATAAAAATAAGCGCTATGGATTTATGCCTGGTTGTAGTTTACCATCTTATAATCCAGAAGCAGTCACAAAAACCACTGCATATCTAAATTCTGTTTTTCCCAACTTTTCTGCCGTACAGAAATGTTGTGGAAAACCTACAAAAGCTGTTGGACAATATGATCTCTTTAAACAACGATTTGCAGATCTGCAAAAAGACATGGATGATGTCAACATTGATGAAATGATCGTGGCTTGTCAAAGTTGTAAACTTACTTTTGATGAGGCAAGTTCAACTCCTACACATTCATTATGGGAGATATTCCCACTGATTGGTCTACCAGAAGAACTTAGAGGTAAGGCAAAAGACAGTGATATTGTATTTACGATTCATGATTCATGTTCTACACGTCATTTGTTAGGCTTACATGATGGCGTTCGTTGGATTCTTAATGAACTTGGATATAAAGTGATTGAATCAAAATATTCAAGAGAAAAGACACGTTGTTGTGGTTTTGGTGGCATGGTTGTTCCTGCTAATCCTGAAGTTGCTGACAAAGTTATGAAAAGACGTGTAGAAACGTTAGAGAGTGAGTATGTTGTAGTTTATTGCTCAGCATGTCGTTCATCTATTCTAAAAGGTGGCGCAAAATCATGGCATATTCTTGACTTGATTTGGGGACCAGTGGTTTATGAAAACGAAAAAGCACCTGAAGATGTATTGTCTTCACCACTAAAAGCTTGGATGAATCGATACAAATCCAAGCGTGGAATTGCGAAAACATTGAGATAAAAGGGATAAAAATATGAACAAGAACATTAAAACGTTACTTATTATCGTTGTATTAGCTGTTGTATTCTATGGTGTCTATGCTTCGGGGTTGTTAAATACGTTAAGCAGTTATGAAGAATTTCAAGCAATGATTACAGAAGCCGGAGCAGTAGGCTATCTCATTTATGTTTTTGTATATATTGTTTCAGCGGTGTTTTCACTTCCTGCCAGTGTTATTACTATCAGTGGAGGAATTGTATTTGGACCAATCATTGGAGGAATACTTGCGCTCATTGGAGCAACCATTGGTGCATCTGCAGCATTCTTGGTTTCACGCTACATAGCTCGTGATTTTATTGTTCAAAAGTTTGGAAGCAATGCAATCTTCAAAAAGATTGAAGATGGAGTCGCTAAGAATGGTAAAGATTTCTTGATTTTAACACGACTAGTTCCGATTTTTCCATATAACATTCAAAATTATGCTTATGGGGTAACCAATATTAAATTATCAACTTTTGCGATTGTATCACTAATCACCATGGCACCAGGTGCATTCATTTATGCTTTTATGGCCGGTGAAATTGCTCAAAATGGTGTTACTTTGATGTTGTTTGTTCAACTCTTGATTGCAGGTATTATTCTATTTGGAGTTTCACAAATACCTAAATTCTTCGCAAAAAGAAAAGGGATTGATATTGAATCTTTAAAGAACTGATTCTTAATAAGGAGGAAACATGAATACAATCTTAAAGTTTTGTGTATTTTTATTCTTGTCTACAACAATCTTTTTATCTGGCTGTACATCACAAATTGAGGATGAATCCTTAGAGAACATGTCGTGGGATGAAGTTGTAGCACTTTCTTCTGGGACAAAGGTTACATTCTATGGTTGGGGTGGAGATGAGAACATCAACCGTTGGTTGGATATCACAGTTGCGAATGAGTTAAAGGAGAAATTCAATATTACTCTAGAACGCGTACCAATGCTTCCTAATCAGTATTTACCAAAGTTGCTAAGTGAAAAACAACTTGGAGCATCAGGAACCATTGATATAGTATGGATAAACGGTGAAAATTTCTTTAATGCAAAAAATCAAGATTTGCTTTATGGCCCATTCACAAGTAAGCTTCCCAACTTTAATACTTATATTGAT
>DAIDML010000273.1 GCA_027449005.1 Erysipelotrichaceae bacterium
CCTCACAAGACTACCATCAAATTCATTGGCGTATTCACCATCATTTAAGTCCACCAACACATCATCTTGAACCTGACCGACATTGCATAACGCAACCAAGACTTCACGATCTTTCTTATACGTGATGTGGAAGATATCTAAACCTGTGTCTTCTAGGACATAGGTGGTGTATTCTGAGAAAATAGGACGTTTCTTTAATTCAACCAGATGGGTTAACTCTTTCACCCACTCAACATTTGTTTGATGCCAAGGAATTGGATCTTTATCAAACAGGTTAGGCAAGATCTCTGTTAAGGTTTCAATCCCATTAAAGAGAAATCCCATGCCTTTTAAAGTCATGATGGCCGCAACCCAGTTTTTCGTCTTTTCCACACTGCCAGTTCGTTTCATGAGTCGAGGAACATCATGATTTTCATAAGCACGTGCTTTAAGATAATTCGCTGGATAAATGACTTCTTGAAGATTAAGTTGTTCAATGAATGCACTTAATGGTTTCTTGCCATCCCAATACGCTTCTGCTTCATGAATGATGTCGTAATCATACAAGACATCAAACACTTGATACATTTCCGCATCACTGTGACATAGGAATCCTTCATCTCTCATGACTTTAAGAAAGGAGCGATGCACAGATTCAGAAAACCAAATGAAATCAGGCTTGAGTCCATTGATTACACGACGAGCATCTTTCCAAAACTCAATCGGCACAAAAGGAGCAACATCACAACGGAACCCATCAAAACCAAAGACAGCCCATCCTTTGAGAATGTCAATCATTTCTTCCCAAAGTGGTTTGTAGTTGTAGTTAAGATCACAGATGTCTGACCAGTCTCCGACTTTGTTCGCAAACTGACCATCACGATAATAGTAATAATCAGGATATTGTTTCATCCAAGGATTGTCACGGGACGTATGATTAAACACAATGTCCATCATGACTTTGAGTCCTAAGGAGTGAGCCTTATCAATGAGTGCTTTCAAATCATCCTTTGTTCCTAATTCAGGATTCACCTTACGGAAATCTTGAATAGAATAAGGACTTCCTAAATCTCCTTTACGAGCCACCACCCCAATCGGATGAATTGGCAGTAAGTAAACGACATCCACTCCTAAGGAAGCGATACGTTCTAAGTCTTGAGTCACACCATTTAAAGTGCCCTCTTGACTGTAGTTACGAGGATAAACTTGATAAATCGTTTGATGTGAAAGTGATTTCTTTGTTTCGACTGCCATTACTTCGTAACCACCCAAGATGTTTCTTTGTCAAAGAAATGAAGCTTAGTCATTTCCATCGCAAGAGGGATAACGGTATGAGCTTTCACATCAACACGTGCTGAAACCTTAGCTAAAATCTTTTGACCTGCAAACTGTCCATGAAGAATGAATTCATGACCAAGAAGTTCCGCCACTTCAACTTCAAAGTTAAATGGTGTTTCTGGGAAAGTTTGCGCTACGATGCCTTCGTAATGAATGTCTTCAGGACGAATGCCTAAGACCACTTCTTTACCATCATAGGATTTAAGATCTGAATGATACATCTCTGGCACCCCAAAGGATTTGCCATTGACTTCAAAACGACCTTGTTTGTAGACACCGTGAATGAAGTTCATGGCTGGAGCACCAATGAAATTAGCGACAAACATGTTAACTGGTTTATTGTACACTTCTTTTGGTGACCCGATTTGTTGGATATAGCCATCTTTCATGATGACGATACGATCCGCCATG
>DAIDML010000274.1 GCA_027449005.1 Erysipelotrichaceae bacterium
ATAGGGATTGATGCTTAGGAGCATGCATCGCAAAGATACTGCCTGCCACTCCACATCCAATCACCACCACATTCACATGCTTCATACCGATCTCATTTCATTTGAAAACATAATATCATAAAATGATTAATTTTCATGCATTCAAAAAGGTTCATATGAACCTTTCTGTTGGGAAGACTTTATTTAATTAAGGTGAATTTACCAATGATTGGAAGTTCTTTTGCTTGTCCATTGATTGCATTCACAACCCCCATCACAAACAAGATAAGCACAGCAATATTAAGTACAGGAACAAGAAGTAATCCAACAATACTAATGGTGAGAATCGCATTACCGACTAAAGAAACAATCAGTAAGATTAAACCTTGATTCGCATGAAACTTACCAAATTCAGAATCTTTATCAACCACTAAAGGAAGGAAGAAAATCGCATAAGCAATCGCGGAAATGACCTTGTTCTTTTCAATGTCTTCGGCGGAATACACTTTTTCACTCATAGGATGTCTCCTTTCAGTGTCGTGAGTCAACACCCATAACACATAATGTCCCATATTCCTATCTTTAGTGTACTCTTCTTCCTTTGATATGTAAAGTCATAGTAAAAGCATCCCTAAGGATGCTTAACGTGAGAGTTTAAAGAAATTACGATCATCTCTTACACTGCCTTCACCTACAAACACCACCACATCATCATACCCTTGGTCTACCAAGGCTTGAATGGAACCGTTGAAATGACGTAAATCCACCACATCAATGGTTTGGTAATGAAGAGCTAAGAAAGGAATGAGTTGATGAGCATGAGAGTCTTTGATCAGCAGTAACGACTGATTGTTTTTTAAGCCAGTTTGAATGCTTGAAAATCCCTGATTGCCATGCATTAAACCACCATAGGCATTATTGCCTTCACAAGCACTTAAATCATGAAGTGATGAATGGGTTTGATTATTGAACTGAATGGATTCAATGGGAGTGTCATACACCCATAAAGAATCCAGTTTAGGCTTAAATGATAAGTAATAGGGTTGAAGGGTACCTGAGAAATCAGCACAATACGATAATGTAGGTTGGATGAGATTTAAACCTAATTGATTAAACAGATGCTCAGCCATCAAAGGCGTCGCAAAATGATTCAAATGATGGTCCCCTTGATACATGAGGGAAGATGCTGAGGATTGAGACATTAACCAGGTACGAAGTGAAGGATAACCCTCACTATCATAAAGCAATGAATCATCATGATACGAAGGAACTAAAAGTGATCCACTGTGGGGAACCACATTAACAATCGCATTCACTTTGGCTTCAAATGCTTTTAAGAATTCAATATTTCGTTTCAGTTGATCGCTGTCTTCAAACCACACTTCCACTAAACCATGCTCACTTGGCATGACCTTATCAAAGATAAGTCTTCCCAATAAGGTGTCTTTAAGTGTGTTCACTTTTATCCACCATTCTCGGGTCACCATTTGATCATTTTGCGACGCCTTTGATGGCTGAGCATCTGTTTAATCAATTAGGTTTAAATCTCATCCAACCTA
>DAIDML010000275.1 GCA_027449005.1 Erysipelotrichaceae bacterium
ATGGTTTGATTTAGTCTTCAAATACCCTCCTTATTCTTCAAAAAAATCCAAACTCATTCAGTTCCTCAGAAAGCTGGTGTAATCATGGCATTACAAACATTTCCTTATACCATCATAGCCACTGATCAATCCTTTGAAGTCCGTAGAATGAAGGATTATTTTGTGGTGAAAGCCAATGTGGAGGAAAGCAGAGGGTATGTTGGGTTTGATGCTTGTTTTCGCTATATCAGTGGAGAAAATGAAGCTTCACAACGCTTCGCTATGACCACTCCAGTCTTGAATAAAATGCAGGGGGTGAAGATGAAAGACACGGCTTTTGTGTTACTCAATCAAGAGCATTTTCCTCAACCTCAAGGCAATGCAACCATTGAAAAAGTACCATCGTCTTGAATGGTACTCATTAAGTTTAGTGGCAGTGTGTCTGATCAACTTCTTTCAAAGAAACAAGAAGAACTTAAAGCGTACATTCACTCTAAAGGATACACCATTAAAGATGGGCCTTGGCTAGCACGATACAACCCACCTTTTATTCCAGGATTTCTAAAACGCAATGAATTGATGATGGAGGTATTTGATGATTAGATCTATTTTTAAATTCCTCAAAAGAGTCTTATTAACACTCCTACTTCTTTTTTTAGTGGTGCCCTATTTACTGCCACGAGAGGGCACTCAAGTTCGTGAGTCTATGCCTTTTGAGAACTCATTGACCTTGAATAGTTCACAAGGTGTGATGATTCATACCCGTGTATACGAAAATAAGCAACCTCTGGTTGGTCAAATCATGCTTATACATGGGTTAGGAGGCTCGACCTTCTCATATGAAGACAATGCTCCTTTTTTGGCTGATTTAGGTTATTTTGTGGTTACTGTAGATCTCCCTGCCTTTGGTTTTTCTTCTCGAGAGCGAGGACTACACCACACACAAAACAATCGAGCCATGTGGCTATGGGATGTCTTGAATCAAATTGAAGTGATGTATGATTTAAGATCAAAATGGATCATTGGAGGTCACTCTATGGGAGGTTCAGTGGCATTAGCCATGAACAATGCTCAACCAATGAAAACAGAAACACTTATTCTTATTGATCCTGCCCTCAGAGGGGGTAATCAAAGAGGAGGTTCACTGCTCTCTTGGATGGTGATGAACACACCAGTAGGAGAATGGCTACGTGTTTTCTTAACGTATGGGTTACTCACTCCAGAGCGCTTTCAATCATCCTTGTCTTCAGCCTATGGCGTTGAAGCAAGTGATGAGCAAGTTGAAGCCTATTTACGACCTTTAAGAACTCAAGGCACCACTCAAGCTTTGCGTGAATTTTTTGCGACATCGCAGAGTGTGAGTTTAGAAGATTGGATGCATCCTTCTACACCTGTAATTGTGTTATGGGGAGAAGAAGATGCATGGATACCTGTAAGTGAACTACAACCTTTACTTGAAAAAGGAGAGAAGGTAGTGGCATTTGTTTTAGAAGGAGAAGGACATAATCCTATGGAAACTAATCCTTCATTGTTCAATGAGAAATTACGTGAGGGATTGAATCAACTTAAATTAGACTAAGCCATCACTCTGTGATGGT
>DAIDML010000276.1 GCA_027449005.1 Erysipelotrichaceae bacterium
TAGAAAAAAAACGTTACATCCCTCCTATGTCTCATCCTTGGAAAAGATCTTCTTTTGATTCCTTTGTCTCAAAACAAAAGCACCACTATAGTGGTACTCATGTTTCCTCATTTTAAAGACATTTTCATTTTCCATTGACACCTTTTACTTAACCTTGGGGAAATAATCATTGTACTGAGTTTTAAGATAATCCAAGCTAACATGTGTGTATATTTGTGTTGTGCTTAAATTTTCATGTCCAAGAAGTCTAGAAACCGTAAGCAAATCAGCTCCATGTTCAAGAAGATGCGTCGCAAATGTATGACGAAGAACATGCGGGTGAAGCTGAAACGGAAGTTGAGCATCTTCGCCCATTTTCTCAATGATGGATTGAATTGAGCGCATGGACAAAGGATTTCCTTTTTGATTAACAAACAAATGTTGATGTGAGTGTTTCAACCATAATGGACGTACATGATGAATGTAATCCACAAGTTCCTCTTTAAAAGCATCATAAAATGGAACAATGCGCTCTTTATCCCCTTTTCCTATTACTCTCATGATGTTTTGATTCATATCAATATGATTTAAAGTTAGATTTGCTGCTTCACTTAAACGTAATCCACATGCATAAAACAAATGAAAAATACAATGATTTCTTAATCCTATGTTTGATGAATCACATCGATTTAAGCAAGTCATCACTTGATCAAAACTTAACGTTGTGACCATTGATGATTTCTTTTGTTTGATTCTAATGCGAGACATGGGATTATAATCCATCCAGTGTTGTCGCATCATGAATTGAAAAAAATGTTTCATTGCAGATACTTTACGTGCAACACTGGTTGGTTTAAGCTTCTTTTCACGCAAAAATGATACATAACTCATCATTTGATCTTCACTGACACTTGATAATTCAATGTTTGATTGTGTTAAAAAATCAATCATCTCTTCCACATCTTTAAGATACGCAAGTTGTGTGTTTTCTGATTGCGAATGTTTCGTTTTAAGATATTGCCCAAAAGAATGTAAATAGCTACTCATAAAACTTTCTAACAAGTTCTAGTGAACGTTGCGCATATTTTTCGTTTCTTTCTTTAGGTCTATCAAGTTCAGATCGTTCTGCTAAGCCAAAGTTTGCATTCATTGGCGCAAAATGTTTTGGATCAGCATTAGCCACATAATCTGCCATTGAAGTCATCATGGTAAAGCGATGCCCACCAATCATTGGTTTAGATTCAAGATAATTCATAAGATTAAGGGCGGCTAAAAGACCACTTGCGGCTGATTCTACATACCCTTCTACTCCAGTCATTTGACCCGCAAAGAAAAGGTCTTCACGTTGTTTGCTTTGGTAAAAGGAGTTTAAGACTGTAGGTGAGTTAATGTATGTGTTACGGTGCATCACACCATAACGCACTATATTGGCGTTTTCTAATCCTGGTATACTTTGGATAACCTTTTTTTGATCGGCCCATTTTAAATGAGTTTGAAATCCTACCACATTGTACAGTGAGGCAGCTGCATTATCTTGCCTGAGTTGAATGACTGCTTTAAAACGTTGATTGTTGTATTCTAAACCAACAGGTTTTAAAGGACCAAACAATAATGTCTCTTTCCCACGTCGAGCCATTTCTTCAACGGGCATACACCCTTCAAAGTATATTTCTTTTTCAAAGTCTTTCAGTGGAACATTTTCTGCATTCACCAGCAAATCATAGAAGTGATCATATTCTTCTTCATTCATACCACAGTTAATATAAGAAGCTTCCCCTTTATCGTATCGTGATTTATAAAAAGCCTTTGAGAAATCTATCGAATCCTTTTCAATGATAGGTGCAATCGCATCATAAAAATACAAGGACTCTTTACCCACAAAAGAAGCAATATGATGGGCTAAATCATCTGCTGTAAGGGGTCCGGTAGCAATAATTGTCGGTCCATGTGGAATTGCTTTAAGTTCCTCATGAATCACTTCGACGTGAGGATGATTAGACAAATACTCTGTGATTGCACTTGAGAAACCAACACGATCCACTGCTAAAGCACTCCCAGCCTCAACACGGTGAGCATCAGCCATTTTCATAATCAGTGAGTCGCAAACCCGCATCTCTTCTTTCAATAATCCTACCGCATTGCTGATTTGATCTGAGCGAAAAGAATTGGAACAAACCAATTCTGCAAAATCAGAAGTCACATGAGCAGGGCCAGATGTCACTGGACGACGCTCATACAAACGAACGTGATACCCTCTCTTAACACATTGGTACGCAGCTTCACTTCCAGCTAAGCCTGCACCAACCACATTAATGACTGGTTTCATGGACAACCTCCTATTTTTTTTCTTTATTAATATAACGACATTTAGGGAAAGCTGAACATGCTTCAAAATCCTTCCCATACCGTGATTTTCTCATCACTAAAGCTGAACCACACTCTGGGCACATGTTACCAGTGAACACCAATGGTTGCTTCTTAATGTAAGTACACGTTGGATAATTTGAACATCCTACAAAGGTCTTACCATTACGAGCTTTTCGCTTAACTAATGGGTGTCCACAATCTGGACATGGTTCATCAACCATGGTTTCTTTGTCGAAGGTTGAATAATCACAATTAGGAAATCCACTGCATCCAACAAAACGTTCATTGGTTTTTGTGTAACGATAAACGAGTGGAAGCTGACATTTTGGACACAAATCACCAGTTTTTTCTGGTTCAATCTTTTCCATTTCTTCATCAGCTTTTTTCATTAATGCTGAGAATTCTTTATAGAAGCGATTAAGATTGGTTAATGGATCCAGTTTTCCTTCTGCGATATCATCCAATTCTTTTTCAAGTGAAGCAGTGTAGTTAACATTGATGAAGTTATCAAAATGTTCTCTTAATTTTGAATCAGTTAAAAGACCTTGAGGGGTAGGTTTAAACCCTTTAGTCTTGCTTCCTTCTTCATTGACGACGGTTTCAACATATCCTCTAGTTACAATGGTTTCTACAATTGTGGCATAGGTTGATGGCCGTCCAATACCATTGAGTTCCATCTCTTTAATGAGTGACGCTTCGGTGTAACGACTTGGTCCTTTGGTTGAGTGGTTTGTTTTATCAATGCTTTTAGCATCAATGCTTTCATCCTCTTTAAGAAGTGGTAATGCCTTATCTTTACTGCTTTCAAAGGTTTGATACACCTTTAAATAACCATCAAAGGTGACCACAACCCCAGATGCTAAGAATGTAGCATCATTGGAAGCAAATTTAACTTGAGTGGTGAGCGTCTTAGCATTCGCCATCAGTGAAGCCAATGTACGATAATAAATGAAGTTATACACTTTAAATTCATCATTAGTTAGGAAGTTTCTAATGGATTCTGGAGTATACGCAATGGTGCTCATACGAATGGCTTCATGAGCATCTTGGATTGAATCATCTGCTTTTGCTTTTTTGACGTAGCCTTTGTATTCACTACCAAATTCTTGTTCAATGTAGTTGAAAGCCTGTTCAATGAATTGTGGGCTTAGACGGGTTGAATCTGTTCTCATGTAAGTGATTAAACCCACAGTTTCGTCTTTGACTTTCACACCTTCATAAAGCTTTTGTGCAATTCTCATTGTTTTCTTCGCCTGAAAATTGTATTTCGTCGCCATTTCTTGTTGAAGAGAAGAAGTTGTAAGTGGCAGTTTACTCTTTTTTGTGCCTTTAGAGGTGTTTAATTCTTTAACACTCATCGTTTTGGATAACGTTGATAATGTGTCTAGAGCTTCTTGTTCGTGATCAAATTCAATTTCTTTTCCTTTTTCATTCACAAGCGCAGCATCAAAAGCCACACGATTCTTTTCAAATTTCGCTGAAATTTTAAAGAAATGACGTGGGACAAAAGCATTGATCTCATTTTCACGGTCCACAATGAGTTTGAGTGCAACAGATTGCACACGTCCAGCACTTTGTGATCTGATTTTTCGTTTGAGCAATGATGATAGTTGAAATCCAATGATACGATCTAAGAAGCGTCTGTTTTCTTGTGATTTTACCAAGTTCATGTCTACAGCACGTGGTTGATCGATAGCAGATAAAACAGCATCTTTAGTGATTTCATTAAAGGTAACACGATTGGATAAGGATAAATCTAAACCTAGAATATCTGCTAAATGCCATGAGATAGCCTCCCCTTCTCTATCTGGGTCAGTTGCAAGATAAACGTGTGAAGCTTTAGCAGCAGCTTCTTGTAATGACTTAACAGTATCCTTCTTGTCTTTGAGTACAACGTAATTGGGAATAAAGCCTTTATCGATATCAATTCCTGTTCGACCTTTACCAGTAAACGTTGATAAATCACGTACGTGTCCTTTAGAAGACATCACAAAATAATCTTGGCCAAGGTATTTAGACAAGGTGGTTGATTTCGATGGAGACTCTACAATAACTAATTTTTTCATGTTTTTTTCTTTCATATCTTTTATAGTGTGGCGAATTCAGACACATTTGTCAACATACTTGCGCCATTTTCAATCAAGTGATTGCATAACTCTCCACTTGAATCATCGATTGGATGTGGTATTGTTACGATCTCTTTGTTCATTTCTAGGGCATAGTTAACAGACCACATTGTCCCACTTTTAAGTGATCCACTCATGACAAGAAGCTTCTCTCCTAGTGCACATACAATGCGATTACGCGCAATAAAATGATGAGGAAGTGAAGGAGTGTGCAGTGGATATTCACTGAGCATTAACCCATAAACCTTAATTCTTTCAAAAAGATGGTGATGTTCCTTAGGGTACACTCGATTTAAACCATGGGCACAGACACATATGGTTTTCATCTCACTCTTTAAAGCATTATGATGAGCTAATCCATCCATTCCTTTTGCGCCACCAGACACAATGACCTTGTGTTGATCAATGAATTGAAAGCCTTTGTTCAAGATATTCATAGCATATTCACTTGGAGTACGAGATCCTACGATGCTAAGTGAAGAACGGTTTAACAAAGACAGATCTCCTTGATAAAACAAAACATAAGGTGGCTGAAAACACTCTTTAAGTCGTTTTGGGTACTGCTCATCCAAGATGGTGATGGCTGGTTGAAAGAGTAAAGTTTTGGGTTCTTTAAAATGATTCAATGCTTTTTTGATTTTTGAAGATTGACCTTGATGAACAATCGCAAGATGAATCAAGTGTTGGGATGTAATCATAGTTCATCATTCGTTGTAAGAAATAAAAATCCTTTACTTTTTAAAAGTAAAGGATCGACGATGAATGTCACATAAACCATGAAGTTGCATCATGGCTTTGTGATGTGCTGTTCCATAACCTTTATGTTGAGCAAACCCATATTGAGGGTACATTTTATCATACATTAGCATGATGTCATCACGAATAACTTTCGCAATGATACTCGCAGCTGCAATGCTGATGCTATGAACATCGCCTTTAATGATGGATTCATGAGGAGCAATCAATGGCATTGCATCACTTAACGCAAACACTTTGGAGGTATTCGCAATCCATTCCATGGCTTCTTGGGTTGCTCGATAGATGTTAAGCTCATCAATTCTTTGTGCATTAACACCCTTTACAATGATTTGCTTTGCGATTGAAGTGATATAGTTGTAGGCAATTTGACGTTGTGAATCACTCAATTGTTTGGAGTCTTTAATTAAAGGATGTTGAGTGAAATGGGGTAACACCACACCGACCACAACCACAGGTCCAGCCATAGGACCACGTCCAACTTCATCGATTCCAATGATATCCACTCCCCGTTGCCAATAGCCATGATCAATCTTCGATTCGATCATACGTTATTCGTCCTAAACGTCCCTCTTTGATATCACGATAAAGTGTTAACAATGCTTCTTCATCAGTAAGGGATAATGAGTTCTTTTTAATTGCTTGTAAAGCAGTTTCAATGATGTCACCCACCTCTTCCTCTGGTTTTGAATTCAGTAAATGAGGATAGTGTTCTTTCATGAACGAAAAAGCATATTTCACCACTTCTTCAATGTTAACAACACCTTCTTTCATGGAATGACATAAGGCGATTTTAGTTCCAGTTTTTGGATCTTCAAACTTGGGCCATAAGACTCCTGGTGTATCCATAAGCATGTATTTATTATCAATGTTTAACCACTTGAGTGATTGAGTAACACCTGGCTTGTTTGCTACCTCCACGACTCGCTTACGGGCTAAAGTATTGATGAGTGTGGACTTACCCACATTAGGAATACCTACAACCATGATTTTATACATCCTGAATTGAATGCCTTTGGATTTATCTTTCAATCGCTTTGGTTCTAATGCTTGATCAAGTGCTTTGAGCACTTTATTGCGAGCACTCACATGCAATGAATTCAAAAATAAGGTAGGTTGTTGATGTTGATCAAAATACTGTTTAAAGGATTCATTCATCTTTTCATCAGATAAATCACTTTTCGAAAAAAGAATCAAAGTTGGTTTAGATCCTTTTAGTTCTTGTAGCATTGGGTTAGTACTGGACAAAGGTAATCGAGCATCTCTGACTTCAATGATGCAATCAATGTTAGAAATATGTTCGCTCATCAAACGACGAGCTTTAGCCATATGACCTGGAAACCAATGATTTGACATTATCTCACCACCCCAAAAGCATCAAATGGATATAAGATAAACAATCCTACCGATTCAACATCCTCCACTTTAATTGGACCTAACTCACCACGAGAGTCAGAACTACCACGACGATTATCACCAACGACGAATAATTCATCATCTTTTAATGTGATAGGTCCATAATTTTGCGTAAACAACAGACCTCGATCTTTGTATTGTTGAGCTAAAGGATTGTCTAAGAAAGGTTCTTCAACAACTTCTCCATTCACAAGCAGTTGATCATTTCTAAATTCTATGGTGTCATTAGGAAGACCAATCACACGCTTCACAAGAAAAATGGATTTGCCTTGATTGTCTTTTCGAATCTGGCCGAACTCATCCATTTGTGGAAATATCACAAACTCAAAACGGCGAACATCTCTAAATTGAAGCGTGATGATTGAACTTAATCCAATCTGACCTTCACGGATTGTTGGTAACGAACTTGGACCATAAACTTCAATGGGTTTAAAAACGAAGTTGGTTAAAATAACCACCACGATGATGCTAATCAGTGCTGATTTAAGTAAATCGATAAGTTCATTAAGTATGGTATCAAGTTTTTTGTTCATAGTATCATTATATATAAAAGAAACGCCTAGTGGCGTTCTTTTTTATCGAATCTCTTTTAAACGTGCTGCTTTACCAGATAGTTTACGTAAGTAGAACAATTTACTACGACGTACTTTACCAACACGAAGCACGGTAATGCTTTCGATGACAGGTGAATGTAGAGGGAAAGTTCTTTCTACACCAACTCCGTTGGAAATCTTACGAACGGTAAACGATTCTGCAACTCCACTACCCGTGCGTTGAATGACTAAACCTTCGAACGCTTGGATACGACTTTTTTCACCTTCTTTGATTAATACGTTCACACGAACTGTTGTTCCTGGACGAAAATCAGGCAAATCTGTGCGTAATTGTGACTCTACCACAACTTGAAGCAATTTGCTATTCATAGTTCACACTCCTTTTCTTCAACATGGTTCTTGTTCAAAGACAGCGGAACCTGAGGGCCATAGGCCTTTATAGAATACACTATAATGTCTTATTTTTCAACCTTATTTACATGCTTTTGAATGAATTTTCTATCTTTTTCATTTAACTTTGCTTTAAGTAACAAATCGGGGCGATACTTCATCGTTTTTAACAATGATTGTTCTTTACGATATTGCTCAATGTTAGCATGATGGCCACTTAATAAGATAGCTGGAACCTTCATTCCTCGAACTTCTTCAGGTCGAGTGTATTGAGGATATTCAAGTAAATGTTCTTCAAAGGATTCACTTATAATACTTTCTGATGAAATCACACCTGGAATCAATCGAATGATGGAATCCATCACGACCATTGCGGCAACTTCTCCCCCTGTTAAGATGTAGTCTCCAATACTGATGACATCATCTACCATACTTAACACTCTCTCATCAACACCTTCATAATGACCACATATTAGAATAAGATGCTGATGGGTAGACAGTTCTTTCGCTTTTACTTGAGTATAAGTAGAAGCAACGGGGGTCAAATAAATCACATGAGAATCGGGTGTTCTTACATGATCTAAGGCATCCATGATGGGTTGTGCCTTCATCACTAAACCAGCTCCACCACCAAATGGGGTATCATCAACACGTTGATGCTTATCCAATGTGAAATCACGAATGTTGATGCATTCAATACTGACATAGGATTGCAACGTGGCTTTCTTAATGATGGATGTGGTGATGTAAGGTTCAAAGAGTTCAGGAAACAGTGTTAAGACTGTAATTTTCATAGAAATCCCTCAATCAATTCAACATAGATTTTTGAAACTGAAAGATCCACATTCTTAACA
>DAIDML010000277.1 GCA_027449005.1 Erysipelotrichaceae bacterium
TCAATGACACGATGATGTGGATCCATGACTTGAACAATCACTTCTCCATGTTTTGATGCTCTTCCACTACGTCCAGCTGCTTGCATCAGCATCGCAAAAGTGGATTCACTGCTACGTAGATTCAAGAAGGATAAAGCTTGATCTGCTTCTAGAATGCCTACACAAGTCACATTCTCAATATCCAATCCTTTAGAAACCAAGGATGTTCCAACTAAGATATCAATTTTCCCTAGAGCGAAATTTTTTAATAATCGTTGTGATTCAGATGTGGAATCAATATCTGAATCCAATCGTTCAATGCTTGCCAAAGGAAAAAGTTGTTTTAAACGTGACACAACACTTTGTGTTCCATACCCACTTCCAGTAAAGTGGGTGTGACCACATTGAACACACGCATACTGTTCGTATACTTTTGAACAGTAATGACAATGCATTTTTTGGGTGTCTTGGTGAAAATTCAAATGAAGTCCACAATCAGGACATCGAGCAGACGTTAAACAGGATTGACACGTCAGGGTAGGAAAAGCACCTCGACGATTGATTAGAATTAAAACTTGTTCTTTCTTATGAAGTCTTTTTTTAATGGCTTGAATGAGTGGGGATGAAATCATGTAAGACTGATGTTGTTTGATGTCCTCTCTCATGTCCACAATGGTCAATGAAGGCATTGATGCTTCAAATCGCTGCGTTAAGACATGCAACTGATACACGCCTTTAAGTGCTTTCGCATACGTTTCTAATGATAGAGTTGCACTGGCTAAGATTAAAGGAATATTGGTCTTTTGCGCAATAAAGGTAGCCACATCATGCGCATGGTACACCATGGGTGTGGATTGATAAAAGCTTTGATCATGTTCTTCATCGATGATGATAAGACCAAAAGATTCATCAATGAAAAGGCCAGATCGTGTCGCAATCACAATGCATGCGGGTGTAGAACGAATCAATGCCAACGCATTCATCTTCTCTTTAGGAGTCAAATAGGAATGATATTCAATGACTAAACAATCAAAAAAAACTTGAAATCGCTCAATCATTTGCGGGGTTAAGGAGATCTCAGGGACACACATTAAAACACGCTTTTTTTGAGATAACACCTTGTGTGCACATGCCATGAAGACATGCGTTTTACCACTTCCAGTCGGTCCTTTAATCACATGCACATCATGTCGTTCAACATCTATCGCATCCACGATGGCTTGTTGCTGAAGATTCAATGAGGGTAAATCCAGGGTAGGCGTGATTTGTGGAACATCAAGTGTTTCAAAAGAAGTGATGTATCCTTTTTTCTCATAGTTTCTTAACTGAGCTTTAGAATAGACTCCATTAGGAATGATTTGATCAGGTTGAAACTCATTTAATTCTTTATAAGCTCTAGAATGATGAACTTTAAGATCCGTTCGTTTGTAGTGTTTGATTGTGGTTGGGGTTAACTGTTTTTCATTGAGTTTTTTATCTAAAGGAAGACATTGTTGTAAGATATCGAATTTTGTATCACAAGTGATGCTTTGAAGATAAGAAAACAAATCTAAAAATAACGGGGATAGCACTGGTTTTTCATCTAGGATTTCAAGGATTGGATTAAGTTTAAAAGGTAGTGTTTCATCTTCTCGACACTTTACCACAAACCCAATGAGTGATACTTGATTCAACATCACTTTTACACGACAACCAATAGGAATCCATGAAGGAGAAAAATAATCCAGTTCTTCCTTCCCTTTAATACGATTTTTAATAACCACCGAAATTATCATAACGTCATTATAACAGATGGATTCCTTCCAGTGATGAAAA
>DAIDML010000278.1 GCA_027449005.1 Erysipelotrichaceae bacterium
GAGCTTTTTGACTAGGAGTATAGTTTTTGTGGTAGATTCCACTGCTTACTATCTCATTATAGCAAATCCCCCTTCACTTGATAATAGAAGATTGAACCAAGGAAGCAGAATGAGTTTAAGATCCCCTACTTTTTCTAATTCTAGCCGATTTAATTGAAATTTAAACAATGTTTGAAGCGTTTCATTGTGAGGATGTCCATACATGGATTGTTGTGCTGATATGATGACTAGTTTTGGTTGGATATGGGCAAGAAAGTCAGGATGAGAACTGGTTCTTGATCCATGATGCCCTACTAGTAATACATCAGTAGTTAAGTCATGATACATGTTAATCAAACTCTTTTCTTGTTCATGGTAGGCATCACCTGTAATGAGTACTTTGAGTTTACCTATTTGTATGAGATAAATTGCACTGTCTTCATTGGCAGTATCGTAGGTTTTTTCTAGTAGTGATTGAATGCAAATGTGAGATTGACAATACGATGTTTTATGTGGATATACATCTTTGATGAAATGTGCCTTTTGCAAGGATTCTACCCCTCCAGAATGATCTTGATCATCATGGGTTATGAAGAGTTGCGACAGTGTATGAACACCATGATGATTGAAATAGTGCTTAAGATAATTGGAATGGGATGAAGTTCCTGTATCAATAAGATATGCACCTTTATTTTGAAACAGCGTCGCATGGCCTTGGCCTACATTGATAAAGTGAACTTGAGGAAGAAATGAGAGAGGTCGTAACAAGAGGATGAGTGCTAACATAGAAGTCATTAGACGAGTCATTCTAGTTTGGTTGAAGATTCCAATGATAAAGAGAATAAGAAAAAAGGTTGAAGATTGGATTCCTCCATACACACGTGTGGATGCATTCAACATCTCTAGTCCTCTAGAAAATGGATGTTTCAATCCAGATAAAATTGGAATGTGTGTAACAAGGGAAATCCACCACATGATTTTCCCTAATAAGCCATAGATAAACAACATCAAAAGTGACCATGATCCCAACACCCACATCTGAAGGGCAACCATGAGTATTCCTTGTCTCAAACGATTCAATCTCATGGTTTGAGCTAACATGATGATCAGTGGAAATAAAAATGAAAGTGAAATGATGCTTGTGGGAAAGATAAGCAAGACGATGATTAAAGACCCATATCTTGAGTATGTGGTATCTAAATGAAGTAAGCGACCTGTGGAAATCATCAATAAACGAAGTGTTCTTGGATCAAAACTAAGGAAAGCAAATAACACAGTCACACCATGGATACAAAGATTTACTTGACTTCTTTTCATTTTAAGATTAAGAAAAGATGTGAGTATACTTAAGAAAGACATCATCCACAATCCACTATGATTCATCATCCAAAAGAGATCTGAGTCCTTCTCAAACAAGAATGCATTAAAAAAGGATTGAGTCTTTTCAAACAATGACGTTTGCTGATTTGAGCTGTTTTCAAAGGTCACAACACCTTTGATGTTGTTGGAAAGTTGATAACGTGTGAGCGGGTCAATCACCAAACGATTTAATTTTTTGGTTGGTTTAAAACTAAAATCAGCACAGAAAGAATGCTTTTCCTTATTCAAGGGTTGAAAGGTGGTGAAGTGTTGATTGGCATAGTGAAGTAAGCCACCTGTCTCATAATGTTGAACTATTTTAACACATGCATGATGATTTAAAGGATAATTGAAAGCATGAGCAAATTGAATATAAGCGAACAAACACACACTAAAAAATATTATTTTGAGATGTGAATGTTTTGTCTTCATAACCCAAAGCAAACACAACAAAACTAATCCTATGGTTTGAACACCATTGAATGCTGCAACAATGATGACTAAACCTAACAAATAACCATTCATCAAAGACATATGTGATCTTTAATCTTTGAAAAAGTAGCTTCTTTAATCCCTTTAATATTCATGATGTCTTCAATTTTTCGAAATAAACCTACCTGCATGCGATAATCAAGTATGCGTTGAGCACTCACTTGACCAATCCCTGTAAGTGTCATGAGTTCTTCATGAGTAGCATGATTAAGCGAAATACATGGTACTTCTTTAATGTGTGGAATAATAATTCGATCTAAGTGACTGAAAATCTGAGTTGGATGTATTTTATCAACATCTGCATTATCATCAAGATGAATGAGGGGTAGGATATCTTCAAAAGTTGAAAAATTAGCTACCTCTAGCCATTCTTCTTTGAGTACAGCACCACTGACATGCACTCTCATGGTTTCAGACTGCTTCAATTCTAAGATGTGCAGTGGTTGACATCCAATCAAAAAAAGCATTAAAAAAACAGGATAGATTTTCATAATTCCTCCTGTTTTATTATTTGTGTTAAATGACAACTATCCTATTCAATCGAAAGGACTTTCACTTCATAGGGATCATCCACGTTGACACTGACAACATCCCCTTCCTTACGATCAAGTAAGGCTTGTGCTAAAGGACTCACATTGGATAGTTTTCCATTGATTGGATCGGCTTCTACAGAACCTACAATGGTAAAACGTTCCACTTCACCATCCACAACTTTGTTTTTTGAGCGAGTGATTTCACACATGGTGAAGGTTGATCCAATACGAATCACTTTAGACGATTTCTTATCATCAATGATTTCAATGTTGTTAAGCATGGATTCAACTTCACGAATTCGTGCTTCAATACGAGCTTGACGATCACGTGCAGCATCATAATCCGCATTCTCACTCAAGTCACCTTGAGCACGAGCGGCTTGAAGTTCTTCAATCACTTCTTTACGAGTGACATGGACGAGTGTTTCATATTCTTTAAGGAGGTCTTCATACCCTTGTTGGGTGACATACACTTTTTCTAGATTCATACTTATTCTCCTAACGTTTTGAAATTATAGCATGTTTTGATTAATGATACTACTGATCTTGGTTGTAAGCAAATCAATCGCCACATCATTTTTCCCACCTTCAGGAATAATCACATCAGCGAACTTCTTGGATGGTTGAATGAACTGCTCATGCATGACACGTACTGTTTTCATGTATTGTTCAATGACACTGTCAAGTGAGCGACCACGTTGGTGTACATCCCGAGATAAACGACGAATGAAGCGCACATCAGCCTCCGTTTCTACAAAGACTTTAATGTCGCACAACTCACGTAAAGGCTCGTGTTCAAGTACAAAAAGTCCTTCGATGACAATGACATCAGCACTTTCAACATGCTCAATCAATGAACTACGAGTATGGTTAACAAAATCATAGGTTGGTTTCTCAATGGACAATCGTTGCATCAATTGTTTTAAGTGATCCACCAATAAATCATTGTCAAATGCAAAGGGATGATCGTAGTTGGTTTTGATTCGCTCTTGCATCTCCATGTGAGACTGATCAAGATAATAATCATCTTGTTTTATAATGATGACCGAATTACTGGATTCAAAAGCCTTTTTAAGACGCTTTGAAATGAGTGTTTTTCCTGATGCACTGCCTCCGGCAATGCCTATAATAATGGGATGCTTCATAGTCCACCTATCTTTTTAAGTATTTATCAATGTTGGCTTGATGCTGCGCAAATGTTTCTGCATAATAAACTGTTCCATCTCCAAACACATCAGCTAAAAAATAGAAGTAACGTGAAGGAGTGTAATTAAGTGTTGCTAATAGTGCACTTTCACTTGGATTGAGGATAGGTCCTACTGGTAGTCCAGAAACAACATAGGTGTTGTAAGGACTGTTGATTTGCTGATTGGTCAATCGTTCACAATCACGCCAATCTTCAAATTCATACAAGGTGTAACAGACAGTAACAGAAGACTGTAAACGCATATTGATATTCAAACGATTGTAGAATACCCCAGCCACCATCTGCATGTCTTCAAACTTGGAAGCTTCATATTCTACGATTGAGGCCATGATAAAGATATCATGCACACTTCTTCGACTTTTATCAAATAGATCTTTATGAGTTGTATAAACTCGTTGTGTCTCATTTAGAAGTGTTCTTGTGATGGCATCAACATCAGTATCCACAAAGAATTCATAGGTGTTTGGTGATAAATATCCTTCCAATAACACACGCACATCATCTTTGCGATTTAAGATTTGATTGGTCAAGACAGAATAGTCCTTGATTAAACCTGTAACGTATTCTTCATCATTCCATGCATTTAACAACTCATCTTCACTTACGTTTGTAAATGTGGAGATGCGTTTTGCCATATCTTTAGCCCAAAAGCCAGGTGGTAAGGTGATGCTTACCGTGTTTTGAATGGCTGCACTTGGATTGGACACAATGCTCATCATGGTGTTTACACTAGTGGATAGATCCAACATGTAACTTCCTGTAAAGACCATTACCGATTGATTCCTAAGCATGAAACGAGCAACATAGCGATTACGTATGACACCTTGTTTTTCCATTCGTGCCAAAACAGAGGTCATTGTATCCCCAGCGATGACATCGAATTTTACAAGTTCTGTTTCTTCACTGACAGGTTGACTGAGTGTTTGATAGGTGTTGTACCCTGCATAAGCTCCAAGCAACATCACCAATCCAACACCAATCAAAACCTGCTTAATTAACGACCGTTTCTTCTTCTTCACTAAAGGCATCGAAAACCTCCTGAATGAATTCCCATTCTGCTTCAAGCACAACAGGTTCTAATGCTCCTGTTTCTTCATCATAGTAAGAAGCAAAGGCTTGCCCCTCTTCATCATTCTCATTGGTATAACACACAATATTTCTATTGGTGACAGTCGATTGAACAGTAAAGATAATCGTCATTTCAATTTCTTTATCTTGATCATCAATGACAATGAATTTTCCTTCATCTAATGTCATACTTTTTCCTCCATATCAATATAGCGTTGCAGAATCATGACTGCTGCCATTTGATCTATTATTGTTCTTTGTTTCTTTTGATTAAAATGTAGATGCGTTAACACATCTGAAGCTTCCACGGTAGAGAATCGCTCATCCACGTAATGTACTGGAACATTTATCTGTTCCTTTAAATGAGTAACAAACACATCAACTCGATGTGAACTCTCAGATTCATTTCCAGATAAATGCAAAGGATATCCAACAATGATTTTTTCACATTGTGAAAAATCAACTTGTTTTAATAGTTTACTTAATCCTTGTGCTAGATTATTTGACTCAAAACGTATGGTCATTAAAGCAGAGGCCAGTTGACCTTGAGAAGAAGCAACCCCAATGGTTTTACTTCCAATGTCGAGAGCGATGTACCTCATTTTGAATTGAGATAAAACATCAACAACTCTTCAATTAAATCATTGCGTTCAACTTCTTGAATAAGTTGACGTGCTCCTTTATACGATGAGATATACGCAGGATCATTCGAGATTAAATACCCAG
>DAIDML010000279.1 GCA_027449005.1 Erysipelotrichaceae bacterium
TAAAGACCTCCTTGTTAGATTCATCATACAAGATGCAAAACAAAGAAAGGTCGCTTGTTAGGCGACACTTTTATGATCCAAGAAGGGGTTGTTGAAAATCAAACAAAACTTCATTCACTTGGAAAACATTATAATTTTTATGTCGAATGCAATATTCAATGATCAAATCAAAACGTTGTGAGGGGGACAAACTGTACCCTGCACTCTGTAGTAAATCCTTGGTTTCATCAAGATTGAGTTGCAATGCAATCGCAAAGGCACATACAGTTGGTTTACTTGGTTGATAATGCATATTGTTTCTGATTTTTGAAAACAATCGTCGATCAATGTTAGCTGCACGATATACATGTGAATCAATCATTGCACGCTCATCAATGAGTCGTAGCAGTTTTTGAGTAAATGTTTCTTCCATGTGTTCAAGCAATTCATCAAGCGATTCAACTCTGGAATAGGATCTTTGAGTTCTTAATGCATCACGGTGAGCAAGATTAACTCTCATTTCCCTTAAATTCATTTCAGGTTCTTCTAAACGATCATGAATGTAATTTTTGACTAAAACATTAAGCTTCTGAGAGATAAAATAGGATGTTTCATCATATAGCACCAGATACACCAAGATATCATGATTAAGCACAAAACGTTGAATGGTTGACATAGCAATCTTGATAGCTTTTTCCTTAGGAAAACGATGATGACCTGAAGACAAGAGTGCTATTTGATGATCGCATCGAGGTTCTTCATCGTCATGTCAATATTCAAAAGCTTGAACCAATGACAAAAGCTGAATATTTTGTAAGAGGTTCAACTGCACTTCTGGATGCGGTAGGGCATACTATTTTAAACACGGATATGGCTCAAAGAGAACGTCCAGCTCATTTAAGAGCAGAAGAAGTGATGATTGTGATCACCACAGATGGATGTGAGAATGCCAGTACTCATTTTACGCATGAGCAAGTGAAGCAACTCATTGAGCGACAAAAAATGCTTTACAACTGGGAATTTATTTTCTTAGGAGCTAACATGGATGCATTAAGTCAAGCAGAATCATTTGGTATCCATAGAGATAAAGCAGTACGTTATCACAGTGATAAACAAGGAACATCCCTCAATTATGATGTGTTAAGCGATGCAATCAGCATGAAACGTCAAAAGCAAACAGTAACGAAAGATTGGAAAACAAGAATTGAGAAAGATTATAATGAACGTAAATAATACCTAAGCAGTGATAAATGATCAAGATAAAGGAGCAATGCTCTTTTATTTTGATTTAATGCAAGATTTGTGAAAAAATCGATAGAAAAGATTAGGCATTGACATTTTAGTTTAATAACAACTTTTGAAAGTTTAAAAACAACTTTTGAAACGGTTAGATTTTCGCTATAATATTTAGAGGTACATACATGAACAACGTTATCTCTTGGTTAAAACAAAATCAGTATCTCAAATCAGCAGTGAATGCGAACATGTCTCGTCTTTACTACTTGTCTTTACTGATGATTCCCATCAGTGTCATTCATATTGTGACATTCACTTTTTTTGTGGTGCCAGAAACACAAGAAGCCACATGGTGGCGAATGGGCATTATCATTCTTCATAGTCTTATGGTTGCGATGAGCAGTGTCATTAGCTTTTTGATATTTTGGATTGATAATTATGAGCGTGAATTGATTCGACTTAAGTTGATTATCCAAATCCTCAGTACCATCGTGGTCATGATATTGGGGGTAGGCATTGCGGTTGTTGATCAGTGGGTCACCACCAGTATTTCACCATTCATCATTGTATCCATCATGATTGCTTTGGTGGTTTTAATGCATCCTCTCATTAGTGCACTTATTTACATGGGTCTATTTGCTTTGTTTATGTTTACCATGCCAATCATCATTACGGATTCACTCATCTTAACTTCAACCATCATGAATGGGGTAACGGTTGTCATGATGGCAGTGGGACTTTCCAACATCATGTGGTATTACTACACAAAGAATGAAAAGCAAAAGCGTGTGATT
>DAIDML010000280.1 GCA_027449005.1 Erysipelotrichaceae bacterium
TGGCTGCTCCTGATCCAAATCCTTCGTATCTGACTTCATTGTATTGGGTGTCATCGTTGCCTTTGGCTTTATCAATAGCACGTTTAATGATATCTGCAGGGACTTGAGCTGATTTCGCCTTATCAATGATACGACGAAGTGACTGGTTCATGTCAGGATTAGGTTCCCCACTTTTAGCCGCGATGTAAATTTCTTTTCCAAACTTTGAATAAACTTTGGTTTTCGCAGCACTGGTTTTCGCCATCGCTGCTTTTCTAACTTCAAATGCTCGTCCCATAATTGACTCCTTATTGTGTTCGTTGTTGTTGAAGATGGGAAACAATGTTGGCTACCCATCCTAAAGGTAAGTGCTTCACACAAAATAATAGCACACGATGAGCAGGATGTGAGACTATAAAACGTTGTTTTTTCTTTAATCCTTTTAATGCAGCTTGAATAGCACTGTTGACATCCTGACTCTTCACATGACTAAAGATGGGTAATGATCCTGCTTTGGCCACTTGGCCAAACTGGGTATACACTGGTCCTGGAATGAACGCCAGTGAGCGTAACCCTAATGGTTTAAACTCAATGTCACACGCTAATGAGAAAGCACTGACATAGTTTTTAGTCGCATAATACACATTCATGTACGGTCCACTCATGCTTCCTGCTAAGGATGAGACATGAAGAAAGGTCCCTTGTGGATTCATGTAAGGTAGTAAGCGATACGTCATGCGGGTAAGAAAGTTCACATTAACTTCAATCATGTCATCGATGGTGTTTTCTTGCATGTCTTTAAAGGCTCCAATGTAACCAAAACCCGCATTGTTAATGACCAAATCAAAAGTTAAGGCATTGGATTGAATGAAGGTTTCTAAGACATTAAGAGAATTGGTATCACGTGCATCGAGTTGCAAAATCATGACACTGTTGGCTCTGATTTCATGACATTTGGCTTGAAGTTGTTCTAAAAGCTCAATGCGACGCGCAAAGACCACACAATCCATGCCCTCTTTAACTAAGGCTAAGGCAAAGGCTTCTCCAAGACCTGAGGAAGCGCCACTAATGAGGGCGCGTCTCATGTTCTTAATGTTGCGTTGTGTTCTTTTTCACACGCTTTTAGAATGGATTGAATGACCCCATCAATGTCTTGTTGAGTGTACACTTGTGTGTTTTTAAACACCAGATTGAAGGCTAAAGAATGATGGGTGTCACTGAGTGAGAACACATCAAACACCACAGCACTGGCTAAATGAGGTTTTCCTGCTTTAAGAATGGTCTTAATCAGATGAGCACTAGGGGTGGATTTATCGACGACTAAAGCGATGTCCTTGGTGATGCTTTGAAACTTGGAAATGGCTTCAAACGCAATCTTCCCTTTCTTTAAACCTAAAATAAAGGATAAATCCAACTCCGCAATGAGGGTATTCTTCACATCATACGCTTTAGCACTGGTCGGATGAACCACCCCAAAATAACCACATCGTTTTTGATCAATCATGATCCATGCACTTTGATATGGATGAAGCCATACACTGTCTTCATCCATGGATGCCACGCTGATGCGTGATCCTTGAATACCTAAATGAAGTAAGCACGTTTCAATGATTCCTTTTAATGTGAATACGGATGGTGTGATTTTCTCTTTAAGAATCGTATTGGAATGCAGTGGTGAGGTTAAGGCTATACTCAAACGTAAGCCAGTCCCTGATTTATCATACACAGAAGAGATTTCAAAACTGTTGTATGGATTTTTATAGGATTGAGCGCTGCTCACGTTCATTAAGGTGCTCGCATACAAATGAGAGCGAATCATTTTACGATCTTCAGATAATGGACTTAAGATCATGTGAGGATGCTTTGAAGCCATAGGACCAGGTAAGGTTTTCTCATGCATTAAGGTGTAGGTAATCACTTCATGAAGACCCATACCAGTAAGGATGTGTTGAAGCTGACGCTTCATTTTCTGGGTTTCATTGAGTTGACCTAAGGTTTGTGTTAACCCTAAAGGAATGCTTTCAATCGCATCATAACCAATGAGTCGAATGATTTCTTCCACCACGTCTTCTTTAATGAT
>DAIDML010000281.1 GCA_027449005.1 Erysipelotrichaceae bacterium
CACATCAAAGAAATGCGTATTCATGATTCTTGCTGGCAATAGATCCAGTTTTTCTTTCGCAATACGCATGAGCATCATCTCATACGCATCCCATTTGTCTTCAAAGTATTGATAGAAAGAACCTCTTGAGATTTGAGCTGTCTTAATGATTTGATTAATGGATGCCTGAGAATATGGAGAAGATGAAAATTCTTTAACACAGGCATTAAAGATGGCTTCTTGTTTTTCAATAGATAATTTGTTAAATGTTTCTTTTGGCATATGACAACCTTGTCACATTCACTATACACCTTTGTGATAATGGTGTCAATTCATGTTTTAAGAAATCTGTTTCATGTATAATAGAACTACTTGGAGGACACACATGAAACATTTTTTTGTGACATCATCACAAACCAACCCATTCATTAATCTTGCCTATGAAGATTACATGCTTCATCACTTAAAAGAAGATGAATGCTTATTCTATCTTTGGCAAAATCATCATACTGTGGTCATAGGAAAGAATCAAAACGCCTACAAAGAATGTAAAGTGGAAGAACTTGAAGCCAGTGGAGGATATCTTGCACGTCGCTCATCTGGTGGAGGAGCAGTTTATCATGATCATGGTAACCTTAACTTCACTTTCATAGCTCCTAAAGGTTATTACAGCTTAGAAAACAACCTTAAAGTCATCATTGAAGCGTTGCAATCCTTTGGTATTCATGCCTCATTCTCTGGAAGAAATGACATAGAAGTGGAAGGATTTAAAGTCAGTGGCAATGCTTTTGCGAACACAAGCACTCATTCACTCCATCATGGAACACTCTTATTTGATGTGAAGATGGAAGACCTTGGTAAGTACCTCAATGTCTCAAGTGTTAAACTTTCATCAAAAGGGGTTGAGAGTGTGCGTAAAAGAGTTAAAAACCTTAAAGAGTTTAACCCCACATTAACACTAGAGCACCTTTCATCCGCTTTAGTTTCTTCCTACAACCATGTCTTTGACACACAACTCATTTCCATGGATATGGATTTATCTTCTTGTGATGATCTCATCGAATTTTACAGTTCAAAGCAATTTCGACTGGAAGCTTTCCCTCACTTTGAAGCAACCCTTCATAAGAAGTTTAACTTTGGTGAAGTGGTGTTGTTTTTAAAAACAAAGCAAAACATCATTGAATATGTTCAAGTGTACACCGACAGTCTCATTCCAGACTTAAAAGAATCACTTGAAGCCTTCTTTCTCAATCAACCCTTTAAAAAAGACAGTTTACTTTTAGCTGTCATTGATCATGAACATGAAGAAGCTTTGATTGAAATCATTCAAGAACTTTTTATGTCTTAATCATTCACAGATAGAGTGGTTAAATAGTATAATAATAAAAAAGGAGCGTGCATGAAAACTACGGCCCTCACCCCTTGGCATGAATCACATCATGCTAAGATGATAGATTTTTTTAATACTCTCTTACCTGTGCATTATGAAACAGGAATCATTGCAGAACACGAAGCAGTTCGAACTCATGCTGGGATTTTTGATGTATCCCATATGGGGCAACTGTTTTTTA
>DAIDML010000282.1 GCA_027449005.1 Erysipelotrichaceae bacterium
AAAATAGACATTGGTATTGATGTTTTGAAACTTTGCTTGTGTTTGAAATTCAATGACTTGGTCATAAAAAAGCTCATGATCAGTTACAAAAAGATGGATTTGTCCTAAGTGATGAAGGGAATCATTGAATCGATATCCAACATTTTGATTAGGATTGAATTGTTGTCCTAAGTATCGAAGTCCTTCATAACTTAATATCACATCCCTATGTTCTAAATCTGGATCAACTTTATTCATTGTGAGATCAAGCCACGGCGAAAGCAAGAATAAATGAGCAGGAGATGTCTGAAACTGATCCCTCATGATTTGAGCTAATGATAACGCAAGCCATCCTCCTGCTGAATCACCCATGAGTGAGATCGAAAGAGGATTTAAATCAATCACTTGTTTCACCATACCAGTGAGTTCATGCAGAGTGTAAGATGCATTGGATACAGGTAGTCTTGAATACAATGGGCAAAGCAATGTCATGTTTGTGGATTGTACCAGGTTATCCATGAACTTCAAATGATACGCAGTACACCCTTGTACAAAGGCACCGCCATGAAAATAAATTATGATGTGGTTGTTTTGAATGTTTGATGTGAGTTGAATAACAGGAAGTGTCTCAACATTCTCACGTTTAACGAATGATTTCAGATTCTTAAAGTTGATTATTTTTTGTTGAATGGTTTGTTGGCCATGTCGAAGCATGAAGCGATGAGTGTTTTTTCTATTTAAAAAGCGTTGTTTAATTCGAGTGAGTTTAAGACTTTGTCTTATGATTTTTTTGACTTGAGGTGTTGTCTTCATAGACTAATCTTAGCATAAAGATATTCATTTTCATTATAAGTGTTGAATGGAATAAAAAACTCACTTCAATGAAGTGAGCTTTAATGAATCCTATGGTGCACCAGATGGGACTCGAACCCATACGGTCTCCCACACGCCCCTCAAGCGTGCGCGTCTGCCAATTCCGCCACTGGTGCAGTGCTTATAAATTATACACAATTTTTGAAGGATGTAAAACATTTTTATACTTTGAAACCTTTAAAGTCTTACTTTTTATGTTCGGTTACACGTTTAAGCATCATTGCTAGAAGCAAGATATTGTGATATTCTTAACATACGAAAGGAGCCCCTAACATCAACAATTAAATCAAGCGCCAGACTAGTATAGTGACGAGGTAAGAGGAGTATCGAATTTTCGGCGGATGCCTCTTCGGGTAGCATACTCGATAGCCCGTGGTCAAACCCACAACATCATAGGGCAATGCAAAGAAAGGACATTTTTTCATGTGCGGAATTGTAGGTTACATCGGTCATAGACAGGCCAGTGATGTACTCATTAATGGATTATCAAAATTAGAATACAGAGGTTATGACTCCGTTGGTCTTTCCTTATTTAGAGAAAACACGATTTTAACTGAAAAAACCAAAGGACGCATTGCGGACATGGTTAAGAAAGTTGACTTTACCAACTATAAGACATCTCATGTTGGAATTGGGCATACACGTTGGGCCACTCATGGTGAACCAAGTGATATTAACTCCCATCCACATGGTAGTGCACGTATTTCATTGGTTCATAATGGGATTATTGAAAACTATGCTGCGATTAAAGAGCGTATGATTCGCAAAGGTTATACCTTTGAATCAGAAACCGATACTGAAGCAGTTGCGAAGTTATTGGATTACTATTATGTTCAAAAAGAAGATCCTATTCAAGCTATTTTAAAAGTGCTTGAAAAGATTCGTGGATCGTATGCGTTAGGCATGATGTTTGTGGATCATCCAGAGACATTGTATGCGATTCGTCATGATTCACCTTTACTCATTGGTTTAGGAGAGGATGAAAACTTCATCGCTTCTGACATGACCGCATTACTTAAATACACCAAACGTTACATGCTTTTAGAGCACGATGAAATTGCGATCATCACTCGTAATGATGTTGTGGTTCTAAACAAAGACAAAGAAGTCTTAACAAAAACCATCAATGTCGCTGACTGGGATGAGCAAACGGCTGAGAAAGAGGGTTATCCTCATTTCATGTTGAAAGAGATTCATGAACAACCTACCGCTTTCTTAAAAACACTGAATCCTCGACTTCAAGGCGATCTCTTCGATTTCACTGGAGAAAAAATCCCTCATGGTTTCTTCAACAATGTTTCTAAAATTCATGTGGTGGCTTGTGGAACTGCAATGCATGCAGGGATGCTTGGTAAATACTACTTTGAGAAGTTTGCTCGTATCAGTGTTGATGTGGATGTGGCTTCTGAATTCAGATACCGTGATCCACTGTTACTGCCTAATGATTTAGTGCTCATCATTTCTCAATCTGGTGAAACAGCGGATTCTCTAGCAGCCCTTCGTTTAGCCAAATCAAAAGGCATTAAAACCATGGCTATTGTGAATGTGGTGGGGTCCTCCATTGCTCGTGAAGCAGACATTGTCTTGATGACTCATGCAGGATTAGAAATTGCGGTTGCAAGTACGAAAGCTTACTTTGTTCAATCTGCTTTGTTGGCTGCATTATCACTCTATGCGGCACAATACAAAGAAACCTTAACCTTAGAAGAAGTCAAAGCTAATGTGAAAACGTTATTGGATGTTGCTCAACATATTCAACCGATGATTGATAAGAAAGATGAAGTTCAACATCATGCTTCCTTATTCATGAATGCCCGTAGTTTATTCTTCATTGGTCGAGGTTTAGATTATCATGTCGCATTAGAGAGTTCATTGAAACTCAAAGAAATCTCCTACGTTCACTCAGAGGCGTATCCTGCTGGAGAACTTAAGCACGGTATCTGAATTCAGAAGCCACATCCACATCAACACTGATACGAGCAAACTTCTCAAAGTAGTATTTACCAAGCATCCCTGCATGCATTGCAGTTCCACAA
>DAIDML010000283.1 GCA_027449005.1 Erysipelotrichaceae bacterium
ACAAGACAATGCATTGTTCTTCTCATCCTTGGATGAAGTACCAAACCATGCGATCAGCATGGGTATACACAACATTCTTCAAGCGAAGAAGATTGTGTTATTGGCTATAGGTAAGAAGAAAGCAGAAGCCATCAAAACCATGGTTCATGGACCCATTAATGAAGCCTGTCCTGGTTCAATCCTACAAACACATCCTGATGTGACGTTGATTCTGGATACTGAAGCAGCATCACTACTATAAGCAAAAAGGAAGGCATTTGCCTTCCTTTACTGTGTTAATGCATCCAAAGCACATTGTGCTAAGCCACATCCTAAAGGAATTAGGTTTTGATCATCCCATTCAAAGGATGGATGATGGTGAATGATGTCTTGATCTTTTTTTATACCAACATAAATGAATGATGAAGGAACCACTTGAGAGATATAGCCAAAGTCTTCTCCTCCCATGTTAGGTTCTTCCAAGTAATGTACATTGTCTTCTCCCACAATCTTTTTAAAAGAATGGGCACTATGATGAACGGCTGCTTCATCATTAATGAGAACAGGATATTTTGGTTCATACGTGAACTCAACATCCCCTCCATGAGCATGGGCAATCCCTTTGGCCATTGCTTCTAGTTTGAGAGGAATTAAATCTCTTACTGTTTGAGAAAAGGTGCGAATTGTCCCTATTAAAGTAACTTCATTAGGAATAACATTGAATGCACTTCCTCCATTGATTTGTCCAAAGGTAAGAACCGCTTGATCAAGTGGATTCACACTGCGTGATACGATGGATTGGGCATTCACTACTATGGAGGATGCGATCACAATCGGATCAATGCACATGTGAGGCATTGCTCCATGACCCCCTTTGCCTTTGACCACCAGTTTGAATGCATCAGGTGCTGCCATCATAGCTCCTATTTTCACTTGAACATGATTTTCTTCAAGAGAACCCCATAAATGAGCCCCAAATGCCATGTCCACACCTTGAGTCACTCCAGCCTCAATCATCGGTTGTGCTCCACCCAAGGTTTCTTCTGCAGGCTGAAACATGAGTCTGACTTCCCCATGAAGTTTGTCTTTATTCTCATGAAGTAAAGCAGCTGCTAAGCATAATCCTGCGGTGTGTCCATCATGACCACATGCATGCATCTTACCTTTGACTTTTGATTTTAATGTATGATGAGGATCTTCATCCATGGCTAAAGCATCCATGTCTGCTCTTAGAAGAATGGTTTTGCCTGGAAACTTTCCTTTGATTGTTGCGACAACACCTGTTTTCGCAACCCCATCCACATAGTCAACTCCTATTGAATCTAAAAAAGTTTTAACCTTTTCAGCTGTTTTGAATTCTTCAAACCCTAATTCAGGCTCCTCATGAATAGCATGCCTTAAAGCTTTTATAGCTGAGTAATACTTCTGTGCTTGATTGATTAATGAGTTCATACATGTCTCCTTGAGTACGATTATACGCCTTTTAACACAAAAGAAAATAAGACTTTCGTCTTATTCAGTTAAAAACCCAGGAGTGATTCGCTTCGCCAGATACACAAAGGGGGTATCCAATAAAGCAATGATGGCTTTGAGTACATAGGTGGTAATCATGATTTGGATTAATGAATAGGATGTGCCGTAGAAAGCAATAACCACGAATATGGCTGTGTCAACCCATTGAGAGATGAGGGTTGATCCATTGTTTCTTAACCATAGCATCTGATCTGAAGGAAACTTTGAGCGGATCCATGAATAGAGCTTGATATCAATGGATTGTGAGACAAAGTAAGCCACAAGACTTCCTAACACAATACGAAATGAAAATCCAAAGATAAGTTTAAAAGCATCGTGAATCATTAGCGCAAACTCATCATTCAAAGGAATGAAGACTAATGCTAAGTTCATGGTGATCATGAATACAATAATCGAAAAGAACCCAATGTAGACGGAAGTTTGAGCACTTTTCTTTCCATATTTTTCCACCAGAATATCGGTCGCAAGAAAGATTGATCCATATAAGGTGTTTCCCAATGTGGCTTGTAAGGAAAACAGTTCCACCCCTTGAAGTACTTGTATGTTAGCTAAGACAGAAGCAACTCCAATCCATACAAAAAGTCCTATTTTCCCAAAGAGTTTATAAGATATCATCACTAATACAAAGTGAATGAATAAAAATCCTAGTCCAAATAATTCATTAAACATAACTTACCTCATTATTTCAGGTTGTATTATATAAGAACTGCTTTAATAACACAAGTTAGTGAGCAAGTTCATCATTAATCTCTTGTATCTTACTGATGAATTCTATAAACTTATCTCATTATTAAGAATGGAAATGACATTATGAAACGTTCAGTCACTGCACTAAAAGCCATCCTCTCTTACCCTACCATCTCATATTCTAATCGCTCTTTAATGGATGACACCGTATTTGAAGGATGTGTTGGGGCACTTCGAACTCACTATCCTCTTGTCTTCTCTCATGCTAAGATTACCACATTTCATAAGCATACTTACTTGTTTCATCTTAAAGGACAGTATTCTGATAAACCTTTTGCTTTAATGGGACATTATGATGTGGTACCTGTATCTAAGACATGGAATGTTCCACCCTTTGAAGGACATATACAAGACAATTACATTTATGGGCGTGGTGCATTGGACATGAAAGGCCATCTTATAGCCGTGTTTGAAGCAGTGGAGCAACTGCTTGAGTCTAATACACCTCTTCTTCAAGATCTTTATATTATGATGGGGCATAACGAAGAAACAGGCAGTGATGAGAAGGATTCAGGCGCTGAAGCCATGATGATGCATTTAAAGAATCAAGGTATTCAACTTCATTGTGTTATTGATGAAGGAGGAGATTTCCTTGATCAAAAGCTCCTTCATGTCAGTGAGGATATTCATGTGATTGGTATTGGTGAAAAAGGATACATGGATGTCTTAGCCATGGTGAAGGATGCAGGGGGGCATTCTTCCACTCCTCCAACACACAGTGCTTTGGTAGAACCCATGAAGTTAGGGGTTTATGTGGAAACGCATAAATTTAAACCTTTTCTGAATCCAGCAGTGAAAGAGATGCTGAAACGATGTGCCCCTTATGCCTCTTTTCCTTATTCTATGTATTATGCATTCCCCACTTTGTTTAAATCATTTATTTTTCAATCGTTCTTAAAAGATCGAAAGTTAGCCGCACACATCCGAACAACTGCCGTAACCACCATGGCAAGTGGATCCTCTTCCATGAATGTCTTACCTCAACAAGGTTGGATTAATCTTAATGTCAGGATAGCTCCTCATCAAACCAGCAAAGATGTCCTTCACTTCTTTAATCAACATAAAGGGTCTCGTGTCATTCTACAATCAGATTTTGCGAATGAACCAACCAAACTTTCAATTTTGAATGATGGCGTCTTCGATCAGGTAGCATCTACACTTAAAAATGTGTATCCACACATGAAACTTGTGGTTCCAGCCCTCATGATTGCCGCTACGGATGCTCGCTACATGCATGATATCAGTGATCATGTTTTCAGAGTTTGTCCTTTTGATAGTATGAAAG
>DAIDML010000284.1 GCA_027449005.1 Erysipelotrichaceae bacterium
ATGGTATTGCTCGTTGGGAACATTTTTTAGACAAAGATGCCAGTGAAGTGAGTGTTCCTTATCAAGCATGGACACTCAATGAAGAAAAGGTGCGTTACTATGAATTTAATCAACATCCAAGTCGTTGAGGGTAAAGCTGCACTGGAGTATACTGGTCCTATTCGTGTTGAAGTTTTTGAACATGAACAAGGTTTCGTGGATGAATTTGATGAACTTGATGACGTCAGTGTTCATGTGATGATTGAACTTGATAACACCATCATCGCAAGTGGTCGCATGTATGAAGAGCATCCTCATCAATATCATTTAGGCCGAATTGTTGTTAAGCGATCATTTCGAGGACAAGGGCATGGAAAGGTTGTTGTGGAAACATTGGTTAATCTAGCCAAAGAAAAAGGAGCACATCAATGTGTGCTCTCATCTCAAACCCATGCTTGTGCTTTTTATGAATCATGTGGTTTCATCAAAGAAGGCGAGGTTTATCTTGAACAAGGCCAACCTCATCAATGGATGATATATTATATATAAGAGAAGAAGCACTCACGTGCTTCTTCAGACTGTCGACAAATGTGTCGATGGTCTTTTTTTATTTTTGAATCAAGGGAGACATGGTAAAATAGAGGTATCATGAGGAACACACTATGATTACTAAAACGAATCAAAAAGCTCACGAGATAAGCATGATTATCTTAGAAACCTTTGTCCCTGAAAATCACTTACTACGGAAAATTGATCAATCAATCAATTTCCGTTTTATTTATGATTTAGTGGAGCCGTTGTATTCAAAGATAGGACGACCAAGCATTGATCCTATCATTCTATTTAAACTGCTCTTCATTAATCACTTGTACGGATATAATAGTATGCGCCGTACCATTGAAGAAACCAAAGTAAATCTAGCCTATCGTTGGTTTGTGGGATTAAGTGTTGAAGAATCAGTTCCTCATTTCTCTGACTTCTCTAAAAACTACACACGAAAATTCAGTCAACGGATTGAAATTGCTCACCCTATCACAGGGGTGATTGAAGCTAAAAGTGTTTTTGCGGCGGTATTTGATCACATATTAGCGCAAGCCTATGAAAAAGACTTTATTCGAGCTGCTCACATTTATATGGATTCCACTCACATTAAGGCGAATGCGAATAAGCGCAAATCCAATGATGTGATGGTGACTCAAGAGCGTAAGATGTATCAAGATGCCTTAGACCAAGAATGTGATCGTTATAGTGAAGCACAAGGACTTTCAATCGCAAAAGAGGTTGAAGGTGAAACCAAACGCATCAAACAGAGCAGTGTTGACCCACAGAGTGGTCATTTTCATAAAGGTGAGCATGAAAAACAGTTTGCCTATAGTGCGCAAACCACCTGTGATCAACATGGATTTATCTTAGGAGTACATGTGGATGCAGGGAATCATCATGACAGTAAAACATTCTATCCCGCCTTTAGTAAGATTCATGATGTGTTTGGCCAGATGATTCGTAGTGTTGGTGTGGATGCAGGGTACAAGACCCCCGCTATTGCACGGGAACTGATTGAGCGAAACATTACACCCCTCATGCCTTACACCCGACCAAAGGGAAGAAAAGAATCAACAGAATTAGCAGTTGGAAAGCAAGCGTTTGTCTATGATACGAGTGCAGATGTGTATCACTGTCCTAATGGAGCAGTTTTAACCCCACGTAGTGTCAGTAAGAAAGATGGAACGATTCTATATCGATCTTCAACGAAAGACTGTAAGAAGTGTCCACTCAAAGACGTGTGTTTAAGTAAAACCAGTTCATCTAAAACCATTACCCGCAGTGTGTGGCAACGCTACATGGATGAAGTTGAAATGATACGCAAAACAAGTTATCACGATAAATATTATAAATTAAGAAAGCAAACCATTGAACGCATCTTCGCTGATGCGAAGGATAAACATGGATGTCGTTATACTCGTTATCGAGGACTAGAAAAGGTACAAGATTATACGTATCTGCTTTTCGCTTCAATGAACATGAAAAAGATAGCCTTATGGACATCGCGTAAGGTTTCACCTTCTTCATTGTTTGGTCATATTATAGATTCATTTATCCAATTAATGAACATAAAAACGGGGTTAGTTCTTCAAGTGAAGTTCTAACCCCGTATTTGTCTACAGTCTGAAAGACACTAACGTGTCTTTTTCTTTTAGACACGATTTGATTGACTTTGATTGATTTTGTGTGAAAATAGTGTGAATTATGAAAAATTTGTTGACATTGATTCATTAGTTGATATTATATGACTATAAACAATCAAAAATAATCAAAATAATACAAATTCACTCATTAAGGAGAACACTATGTTGACAAAAGAACTCATTGTATTAGATTGCAAGGCCACAACAAAATTAGAGGTTATTGAATCACTTGCTCAATTAGCGTTTAAACAGGGTAAAGTCAATAATCCAGAAAAATTTGTTAAAGCTGTATTAGCTAGAGAAGCTGAGTATTCAACAGGTGTTGGATTTAATATCGCAATCCCACATGGGAAAGATGATTCAATCCTTGAACCCGTTTTATTGTATGCAAAAGTAAACAACGTAGATTGGCAATCCATGGATGACCAACCTGTTAAAGCTGTTTTTATGATTGGTGTACCAGGTGAAAGTGAAGGTCAGGTTCACTTGCAAATATTGGCAAAACTTTCACGTTCGTTAATGAAAGAAGAATTCAGGCAATCATTATTTGATGCTAGCTCAATTGAGGATGTCCTAACATTATTTTCAAGTTTATCGATATAAAAAGAATAAAGGAGGTCATATTATGCTTGCAACACAACGACGTGCGTTAATACTTGAACTTATAACGAAAAATCAGTTCATTTCAGTTAACGAACTTTCAGTTCAACTTGATGCATCAGAGGCAACCATTCGGCGTGATTTAACATCATTGGAGTTAGAAGGTAAATTGGAGCGAACACATGGTGGGGCGTCTGCAATTGGTACTGTTAAAGTCGAAGAAAGAATGGATGATAGACAATCTCTAAATATTTATGAAAAAACACAGATTGCTCACAAAGCGTTTAATATGCTTAAGGATTATCACACTATTATTCTTGATGCTGGATCTACAACACAATTGTTAGCACGATTGATTGGTGAATCTAATTTGCATTTAACAATCATTACAAATGCAATTAATCATTTTCCAGAGCTCATTAAAAATCCTAATGTGGAATGCTATCTAATAGGTGGGAAAATACGATCTACAACACTAGCCTGTGTTGGTTCACTTGCCATATCTAGCCTTCAACGATTTAAAGCTGACATTGCCTTTTTAGGAGTTAATGGTATTTCATTGAAAGGAGAGTTCACCACCGCTGATGTTGAAGAATCTTTAATGAAACGAGCCATGCTTGAACATGCAAACACTGTGGTTGTTCTTTCAGATCATAGTAAGTTTAATCGTCAATGGTTTAGTGTATTCGCTTTGGCTCATGAAATTGATCATTTGATTTGTAACCAAGGTGGTGATCAAACTTTCATAAGTGATTTACAAGACAATACACAGTTGAATATCAGTGTAGTAGGGTAGAAATTTATGATTCTAACTATAACTATTAATCCTGCTATTGATAAAACAATTATCGTTGATACCTTAAAGGTGAATGAAGTGAATCGCGTAATATCATCTCGAGAAGACTTGGGGGGTAAAGGAATAAATGTTTCAAAAATACTATCAAAACTAAATGTTCCAACCATAGCTTGTGGTTTCATTGGTAGTCGCAACTATGCAAAGGTATCTCAGATTGTTGATAATGAGGCACTCGCAACAGATTTTGTTTTAGTTGATGCAACAACACGCACAAACACGAAAATTGTAGAACTATCTACACAATCAACAACAGATATTAATGAACCTGGATTCGAAGTTACAAAAAAAGAGATCAGTCAGTTAAAAACCTTAATCTCTAGTATTGCCTCTGAAGTGGATATGGTTGTTTTTTCAGGATCACTTTGCCAAGGTATGTCACTCGAGTACTATGGTCAACTCATTCAATGTGCAAAAGAAAAAACTCAGGTGGTTATCGACGCTGAGAAATCAGCCTTAAAAGAAGCTTTACGTCACTCCCCATTATTGATTAAACCTAATGTGAGTGAACTTGAAGGATTGTTAAATGAGAAACTTGATACTGAAGATAAGTTGATGAAAGCAGCATTGCAATTAATGAATGATTCAAATACGAAAATGATGTTGTTGTCAAATGGATCACAAGGATCATACTTCATATCTTTTGAGAGAATCATAAAAGCCGATGCACTTAAAGTGAATGTTAAAAGTAGCGTGGGTGCAGGAGATTCCATGTTAGCCGGGTTTATTTCGGAATTGAACAAGTCTAATAATATTGAAGAAGCGTTAAGAATTGCCACCGCTTGTGGAGCGTGTGCTGTTTCTCAGGAAGGTACGCAATCATTCACAATGAGTGAAGTGATTAATATAAAAAACAATGTCAAACTAACAGATTTGACAGGGAGGTATTTATGAAAGTTTTAGGAGTTACAGCATGCCCAACTGGTATTGCTCACACCTACATGGCAGCAGAAGCCATTGAACAAGCCGCAAAACGATTAGGTTATGAAGTGAAAGTAGAAACACGAGGTTCAGTAGGAGTTGAAAATGAACTAAGTAGCGATGATATCGCAACCGCAGATGTGATTGTTCTTGCTTGTGATACCACAGTGCCCACAGATCGATTTATTGGGAAAAAACTCATTTCCGTTGGAGTCTCAGATGCAATTAAACGAGCTCAAGAAATCATTGAAACAGGATTAGAAAAACCGGCTTTTGATGGTGTTCTAGTATCAGAGAAAGCAGTTAAAAAAACCAAGGATGGTGAGGAGTCACAAAGTCTATTTTCAAAACTCTTTGGCAAGAAATAAATAAGGGATAACTACAATGATGACCGCAATCATCATCGTATTGAACCATAAATAGAAGAAAGGGAAAGATATGAAATCTAATTCAATTTATAAGCATTTAATGAGTGGTGTATCGTACATGATTCCATTTGTTGTTGCAGGCGGTATTGCTATCGCTATCTCCTTCGCGTTTGGTTATGACGCGTTTCAGACTGAAGGCACATTGCCTGCGTACTTAATGTCCATTGGAGGTGGCGGTGGATTCGCCTTAAT
>DAIDML010000285.1 GCA_027449005.1 Erysipelotrichaceae bacterium
TGCGGGATTGTTTCCTAGTCAGTTAGCTGCTAAACAAGATCCTGTCGTTGCTTTACGGACCGAATAAGGAGGAACGTATGATTCTTATTGTGGAAGATGATCACACTTTAGCTGAATCGTTAGCTGCTTTTCTTAAAAGCATGGAGTTAGAGAGTGTTATTGCTCATCATGGTTTAGAAGCGCTTGAAATCTTAAAGAACACGACCATTCATGGCATGATTGTAGACATGATGATGCCAGAAATGGATGGGGTGGCTTTACTCATGAGTTTGCGCTATCTTAATCCTAAACCATTCATCATCATGTCCACAGCGTTAGGATCATTAGAAGATAAAGCCAAAGCGTTTGAACTTGGAGCTGATGATTACATGGTGAAACCTTATCACTTTAAAGAATTGGGATATCGCATTCAAGCATTAATGAAGCGTTCCCTTATTGATTTAAGACATCAGCTTCTTTTTCCTCATAGTTTTCTTGATGAGACACAACTGTTGTGTCGTGTGAATGAGCAACCAATACCCTTAAGCAAGAAAGAGTTCCATCTATTATTTCATTTACTCAAACATCCCAACATCATCTTCACTCGCCAACAACTTCTGGATGCGATCTGGGGAGAAGAAAGTGAATCCTTTGATCGTACTGTGGATACTCACATTAAATCCATTCGTGAGAAAGTCAACAGTCCTGATTTTGAAGTGTTGACGGTGAGAGGGATTGGCTACAAAGGGGTGATCAAATGAGAAAGCTCAATACCAAGTTAGCCATTGCGATCATCTTTAGTTTCTTTGTGTCAACACTGATACCACGTGTGTTGGTACGTTTCTTCAATGTGAAAGTCCCGGTTGAATTTGTAGATTCACCCGTGGTATTGATTGGGGGATTGTTGAGTGCGTTTCTCGCGTTAAGTTTATTTGCTTTGATCTCTAATTTTATCTTCATGAAGCGCATCAAACAGCTTCAAGCAGCAACTGAGCGGGTGAAACAGGGGCACTATACCCAAAGCATTGAAGATTATGGTAATGATGAACTTTCATCTTTGATTCATACCTTCAATGATATGCAACAAGCACTGGCTTCTAACCAGTATTTGAATCGAGAGTTCATTAGAAACATGTCTCATCAATACAAGACTCCGTTAACCATCATGTCCAGTCTTATCCAAGGCTTGAATGAGCATGAGCCATTAAAGCAACGTTTACTTGAGGAAATCGATCAACTTTCATCCTTAACCTCAACATTATTGACGTTATCCAAGGTGGATTCATTGGAACATCTGTCCTTATCTTCTTGTAACCTCAGTGAATTGATTCGTCGTCAAATCATTTCTAAACAACCGCTATGGGAAGTGAAGGGATGTGAATGGGATTTTGAAGAAAGTGAAGAATGTATCATTCACACCTATGAACCTTATGTGTATGAGATGGTATCCAACTTAATTGATAATATGATTCATTATGCCTACAAAGAATCCATCTTAAAGGTGAAGACCTCAGTTGAGGAACATCAATGTGTAATCACATTCTCAAATCATGGTCCAGCTTTATCAATAGATGAAAAAGAACACATGTTTGATTTATTCTATAAGGGTCCACATTCATCAGGTAGTGGGGTAGGATTAAATCTAGTTAAAAGCATTCTGCAACGTCTTCATGGAAGCATGAGCATTGAATCCAATGAAATGGAAACCAGTTTCATGATTACACTACCAAGAAAATGACTTGCGT
>DAIDML010000286.1 GCA_027449005.1 Erysipelotrichaceae bacterium
ATACTTATTTTCTCTCTCTTGCAAGGCAATGATTTTATTCGCAAAATCATTGAAGGTTCCTCGATTATACACTTGAGTCAAAGGATCTATCATCGCATATTGCGAGAAATTTTCATCCTAACTTACTGAATCATTGTCCAAAAAACTAACCATAAAAACCGGTTAATTCCTTCTATCGCAAAGTATGAGCGTGATAAAACGATTTAACAAAAGTTAATTGTGAATAAATAACCAACATCATTGTATTAAAGAAATAAACAACTATAATAAAGGTATAAGTAAGTTTGTCTAAGACAACGTCAACGCCATTACCATCATCAATCAGTCACCTTACACATTGGGCGGGGAAGGGGAGCATGAAACCTTACATTAATCGAGGGCTTTCAAAGATCTATTTTGCGTTACTTGTCGTAGTTTATGTTGCGTCCCTTTTTGTGATCAACGAAGGTCATCAAAATAGAATGAAGGCCTATGTTAATGCTCATGGTTTGCAGATAGATCAATCGATTTTGGACATTAGAAACACCTACGAAAACTTTGCGAATTTCATTTATTCAAGTGATTTGAGTGATGACTCAGTTGTTAGTATTCTAGATAAAGCAAATAGTGCTGACCCACTTCAACAACAAATCCTTCGTAGTGAACTCAACACGCTTCTACAACCCTTATACCTTAACACTCTAAACTATAATTTTAGGCAACTTCACTTTCATTTGGCCAATGGTCAAAGCTTTTTGAGATTTCATCAACCCGACATGTTTGGGGATGATTTGACCATCATTCGACCAACGATTAGGGAGGTCATCAGCACTCAATCCTATATCACTGGTTTTGAAGAAGGTCGACAAATGAGCGGGTATCGTTTTGTGTTTCCCTTATTTAAAGAGGCGAAGTATGTGGGTAGTGTCGAAATCTCGGTTCCAGCATTAAACATGATCTCTGAATTGTATACGACCTATTCCGACATTGATATTGGAATCATCATGAAACGAGAAGTCCTTGAAAAAATATACTTGCAAGAAGCGTTAAACAATCATATCGTTTCTTTATTATCATCCGATTACCTAATTGAATCAGCTAATTTAACATTGATTGCGAACTCAATCAAAAGTGTTCACATGATTGATGATGCTCAGTTTAATCAAGCTTTGTATAAACAGATTCAACCAAAACTTAATGAAGATGTGAGCTTCAATGACATCATATTTTATGATGGAAGACATTACATGATTCATTTCGATGTCCTCAAAGACATTGATCGCTCTTCCTTGGGATATCTTTACACAATATCCTTAAGTGATGAACTAGAAGCCATGCCTAAAGAGCGAAATCAACTGGTTTTTATTGCAACAGCAGTCTTAATGTTCGTGATCACCATCTTCTACTTTGTGTTAAAACAAGAAGAGAACTTCTCTCAATATGCGATGATAGATCCTTTGACTCAAGTGTATAATCGAGGAACCTTCAATGATTTTGCGAATAAAATCATTGCCTTGCAAGAGAGAGAAAAGAATG
>DAIDML010000287.1 GCA_027449005.1 Erysipelotrichaceae bacterium
TCCAATCAAAGAAGGAACATTCATTTCTGATTCAATCATTGACCCAAGTTTACCGATGGTGGCCATCACCTTTGATGATGGGCCTAAGCCACTATCACTCAAAATGAATGATATTTTAGCTCAATCCAATACGAAAGCAACCTTATTTTGGATTGGACAAGAAGTCAAAGCTCATCCACAGATTGCGAAAACCTTGTTTGAAGCAGGACATGAAATAGGAAATCATACGTATCATCATCCTCATTTAAATGAGATGTCAACTGAAGCGGTACTCAAAGAGTTACAATCAACGGATGACATCATTGAACAAACCCTAGGAATAAAGCCAACCATCATGCGTCCACCATATGGAGAACTCAATCACAATGATGTGGATAAGATATCACATACCATCATTCGATGGAATTTAGATACTGTAGATTGGAGTGAACCATCGCATGAGTTCTTGCTTCAATCACTGATGAAGTGTCAAGATGGAGATATCATTCTTATGCATGATGTATTTAAAAACACACATGGGGTTGTTCATGAATTCATTCAATCTCAATTATCCAAAGGTGTACAGTTTGTTACAGTCAGTGAACTGATCCATCACCGCAGTCTTACCTCCCATGTGGTTTATGGAGTAAGAAGACCAACACGAATCAATCCTTAATCATTCTTCAATGAGTGGCACTGAGTAAAGTGCCACTTTTATGTTACTTCGTGTGAAATTGTGGGTTGAGTCCTTTACAATACAATTAAAGAGTGTGAAAACACAAGAAAGGGGTTTGTTATGAAAGATAACATTCAACGCTTTGGTCGCTTCCTATCCGGGATGGTGATGCCAAATATCGGAGCCTTCATCGCATGGGGTTTCATTACCGCTTTATTTATTCCAACAGGTTGGACACCTAATGAAAATTTATCAGCTTTAGTCGGTCCAATGATTGTTTACCTTCTTCCTGTCTTGATTGGTTATACAGGTGGTAGCCTAGTTCATGGTAAACGTGGTGCCGTCGTTGGTGCTACAGCTACAATGGGGGTCATCGTAGGTACATCCATTCCAATGTTTATTGGTGGGATGATCATGGGTCCATTAGCAGGTTGGATCATGAAGAAAGTTGACCAAGCTTTCGAAGGTAAAGTTGCTGCTGGATTTGAGATGTTAGTGAATAACTTCTCCGCAGGGATTGTTGGTTTAGTTTTAGCTTTAGTTGCTTACATAGCGATTGGTCCAGCTGTTCAAGCCGGTTCTGATGCGGTGGGTGCAGCAGTTGAAGCCGTTGTAAACTTAGGATTGCTTCCTCTTGTTTCTATCTTAGTTGAACCAGCAAAAGTCTTATTCTTAAATAACGCTTTAAATCATGGTATCTTTGGTCCTCTTGGTGTTGAGCAAGTGACTGAAGCAGGCCGTTCTATCTTCTTCCTTATTGAAACTAACCCAGGTCCAGGTCTTGGTGTTCTCTTAGCAGTATGGATGTTTGGTAAAGGTATTTCTAAACAATCTGCTCCAGGAGCAATCATCATTCACTTCTTTGGTGGTATTCATGAAATTCACTTCCCATACGTCTTAATGAATCCTCTTCTTGTCTTAGCAGTCATTGCTGGGGGAGCAACAGGGGTCTTAACCTTTGGTTTACTTGGTGCAGGTCTTGTGGCTACACCGTCCCCAGGAAGCATCTTTGCTTTAATGGCAATGGCTCCTCGTGGTGGATTACTTCCAGTTTTAGCTGGTATCTTCACTGCCGCTGCAGCTTCCTTCTTCGTTTCATCGCTTATTCTTAAGTTCACTGAAGGATCTCAAGATTTAGCATCTGCTCAAGCGCAATCAAAAGCGCAAAAGGGATCACTTCGGCAAGTAAGTGTTAAACAAATCGTCTTTGCTTGTGATGCTGGTATGGGATCTTCCGCAATGGGAGCAACTACACTTCGTAAGAAATTGGTAGCTAAAGGATTAGATGTTAAAGTCATTCATACCTCCATTGAAGACATTCCAGCTGACAGTGTCTTAGTTGTTACTCATGATAGCTTAGCTTCTCGAGCAAAAGCCGTTGCACATGGTGCAGAAATCATCAGTATCACTAACTTTGTTGGAGCACCAGAATACGATCAACTTGTTGAACGTTTAGCACAATAATGTTCATAGAGCCTGCATAGTCAGGCTCTTTTTAATTTTGGCATTAATGAGGTATGACTTAAGTTGTCTAAGTCTTTTGTATAAAAGAAACAAACACTTTATAATGAAATTATGAACAAACATTTGCTGACACCAAGATTAATCTTAATCTTAAAAGTGCTCTTAACACAAGATGAGCCTGTTTCAGCATCCACTCTTGCAGATTTAACCCAAATCAGTAAACGAACATTATTCAGAGAAATCAGTGGATGTAATCGTTTGCTACAACCTTTTGACTTAGTTTTAGAAACCAAGACAGGAAAAGGATTATGGCTTTTAGGCAGTGATCATGCCAAAGACACCCTAAAGAAAGTGTTGGATGCACAAAAATCGTCCTACATCAATAAAGCCCAGCGACAATCCATGCTTATGGCAGAACTCTTAAAGAGTAAAGAACTTGTGAAGCTGAGTAGTTTCTCAACGTTATTTGATGTTTCAGAAGGAACAATCTCCAATGACATTGATGATTTTGAAGCATGGTTTCAACGTTATAATCTGATTATTGAGCGTAAGCCAGGGGTTGGTGTGAGTGTTAAAGGCAGTGAAGATGATGTTAGAAAAGCCATGACAGATTTTGTTCATACACAACTGGATGAAAACAATGACTGGGCATTTGTGATTCATGCGAATACCAGTGAAGCACTTGAACATTATTTCCAATCCCAAGAAGAAAGTTCCATCCTAAATCATCAATCAGTATCAATCCACTT
>DAIDML010000288.1 GCA_027449005.1 Erysipelotrichaceae bacterium
TAGGACTTGAAACGACACAAATGATGGATTTATTTCGATGGGTGTCTTTGCATATGTCACATAGGGTATCTTCTGCATAATGTGCACATTGTTGACATCGTTTTATAGACTGATGAACACCAATAAGTGCATTAACTAAAGGCTCGATGTCTTGATCTCTTCGATCCAATATGTCTAATGCAAATCTTTCTGCTGTTTTATTGCCAACACCAGGTAGTTTCCTTAATTCTTCAATAAGTCTTTGTAGTGATGATGGGTACATACTAATCCTCAATAATCACTTCAACATGATGACCAACAACATCTTTTATCTTAAGTTGAAGTTTTGTATCTTCATCAATTGAATCATCTTCATCCAATGGAACATGAATTGGCGGTGGTAATAATTGCGGTTTATCTCTGAGTTCTTTGAAAGCATCCAATGCAACAGACCATTCAAATTTGGTAACACAGAACAGTTTCTTTCTTACTTTGAATAGTTCGTTCATAAATTCTTTAATCAATGAGTCAAACTTTTGATCACTAATCATGTGTTTTTCTTCTTCTACATCGACCTCAACAACGATAAATGTCGGTGAACTCAACTTAATAGTGGAGTTTCTTAAAAGTCTGGCAATTTTTGCATATTCTAGGTGATGTAAATATGGTTTTAGCTTCCATAATTTTTCATCGTTGAATCGCGCTTCTTTATCTGCAGTTTGCATTAATCCCAACAGAAGATCTTTAGTTGATAACGTTTCTGTTACTTTTGGACTAGGAAGATCAAACAAACTATCCATCACTTCAGCTTCAGTCTGAGGATCGATTTGAACTTTATCCTCTTCTTTGATTTCATTGTCGTCACTACTTGCATCTTCTTCCACAAGCAACTTTTCTTCTAACTCTTCAGGTTCACCAAGATCAATATCATTAGGTTTGTTGACGCTCTCATCCTCATCCATATCATCTATAAATGGAATAACTGTTGGAGTTGGTTCTACCTTAGGTTTTATGACCTCTGTAACAGCAACCTCTGTGGATTGTGCAGAAGTATTTACTTGAATACTTGTTGTTTGTTTGTTTTGAAGATGATGAACCATTTTAAGCAAAGCAACTTCAAAATATGACATGGAATTAACAGATAATCGATATTTTTCTAGAGTATCCATTAAAATGTCCATGAGTTCTATACTTTGATCAGCATTAAAAAATGAATTAAGTTGTTTTGCTTCATCTTCATTAAGCACAGACAAATTATCTGTTGATTGGGTAAAATGATAAATCAAACCATCTTTCAGGCAATCAATAAGATCAACTGTTAATTTCTTAATATCATGGCTCTTAATTGAGATTTCTTTTAAGAATTGTAGGATTTCTTTAACTTGACTATTTGAAATGGTTTTTAGTAACGCTATTTTCTCTTGACTTGTGGTTAATCCATAAACCTTATAGACATCATCAACCGTGATCTTTTCTCCACTATAAGCAATGATTTGCTCAAGTATGGATAGAGCATCTCTCATTCCACCGTCTGCCAGTTGAGAAACCAATCGTGTTACTCCAGAGTCCACGTTAATTTCTTCTTCATCAAGAATTGAATCAAGTCTTGATTCAATATCAGTATTTGATACTTTCGTAAAATCAAATCGTTGGCATCTAGAGATAATAGTTGGAATAACTTTGTGTGGTTCCGTGGTGGCTAAGATAAAGATGACATGAGATGGGGGTTCTTCAAGTGTTTTGAGAAGTGCATTAAATGCACCTGTTGTTAACATATGAACTTCATCAATAATATATACTTTTGTTTTTAACTCCAAAGGAGCATATTTTACTTTATCAATCAGTTCCCTAATCTCATCAACGCCATTGTTACTCGCAGCATCAATTTCAATGATATCAGGATGATTCCCTTTACTAATTGAAAGACATGAAGCACATTTTTCACATGGTTTATCTTCATTTGACGTACAGTTAATGGCTTTGCCTAGGATTTTTGCTACTGATGTCTTCCCTGTTCCTCTTGGACCAGAAAAGAGATAAGCATGGCTTAACTTGTTTGTTCTGATTGCGTTTTTTAATGTTACGACGATATGTTGCTGTCCAACGACTTCTTCAAATGTTTGAGGACGATACATTCTGTAAAGAGCTTTGTATGCCATGGTTTACCATCCTTATGTAAAGACATTATACCAAAATTAACCTCACATAAAAACAATAGCCTAGACTATTGTTTTGATTTTCTTCTTGTTTCAAAGAAGGATTTTAATAGGGATGTAGATTCTTCTTCTAATACACCTGACGACACATTTGGATAATGATTAAACCCTTTTATGAGTGTTGAATCAAAACATCCACCGTATGCTCCAAATTTCTTATCTTGCGCTCCATACACAACATATGGAATTCGTGCTTGTTGAATTGCACCTGCGCACATCATGCACGGTTCAAGAGTTACAACCAGTGTGCAATCTTCAAGTCTCCAAGACTTCAGTGTTTTGTTAGCTTGAGTAATCGCAAGAACTTCTGCATGTGCGCATGCATGTTGATCGCTCTCTTTACTATTATGAGCACGAGCAATGATGTTTCCTTGATAAACGATAACGCAACCGACAGGAACTTCGTTGATTTTATACGCCTTTTTAGCTTCAATAAGAGCTTCTTGCATGAATTCAGTTGTTTTCATGGTGTTCTCCTAACAAAAAAGCCACCACACATAGCAGAGCCATCTTAAGGCTGCTGTCTTCCGACCCTGACCTGGTTCGATGGATGCTATTGCGGTAGCAAAACTAATTATACATGTTTCTTATTTTTTTTCAATCTTTTCTAGTCCACCAAAATATGGTCTTAATACTTTTGGAATAGTAACAGATCCGTCTTCATTTTGATAATTTTCAAGAATTGCAGCAACAGTACGACCAACAGCCAAACCTGATCCGTTTAATGTATGAACAAACTCAGGTTTTGATTTTTCATCTCTTTTAAAACGAATGTTGGCACGTCGTGCTTGAAAGTCTTCAAAACTTGAACAACTTGAGATTTCACGATAACCACCAAATGAAGGTAACCAAACTTCAAGATCATACGTTTGAGCACTTGAGAACCCGAGATCAGCAGTACATAACATCATAGTGCGATATGGAAGTTCTAATAGTTTAAGAACTTCTTCCGCATTTAGAGTGAGTTTCTCTAATTCTTCAATAGAATCCTCTGGTTTAACAAACTTCACCAGCTCAACTTTATTGAATTGGTGTTGGCGAATAATTCCACGGGTGTCTTTCCCAGCTGCACCAGCTTCTGCTCTAAAACATGGTGTATATGCTGTATAAAACTTTGGTAGGTCTTCATTGGATAGAATTTCATTCGCATGATAATTTGTCACAGGAACTTCAGCCGTTGGAATTAAGTAATAACCAAATGGTTCAACCTTAAATAAATCTTCCTCGAATTTTGGTAGTTGCCCTGTTCCATACATGCTGTTTGCATTAACCATGAATGGAGGTAGCATTTCCTCGTATCCATGTTGGCTTACATGTAAATCAAGCATAAAGTTAATAAGAGAACGTTCTAACTTAGCTCCTAAACCTTTATATACTGTAAATCTTGATCCAGTCAGCTTAGCTCCACCTTCAAAATCAAGAATTCCAAGATTAACACCAATTTCCCAATGTGCCTTTGGAGTATAACTGAACTGTGGGATAACCCCATTTTTTCTAACTTCTTTATTGTCTTCTTCACCTTTACCAATGATTACTGTTTCACGTGGAACATTTGGAACCACATTTAATGTGTTTTGAATAGAATTTTCGATTTCAGATAATTCTTTGTCGATGGTGCTAATTCTTTCATTGGTTCTGGACACTTCACTCATAAGGTCAGATGAATCTTCCCCGTTCTTTTTCATCATTCCGATTTTCTTGGACGATTCATTTCTAAAAGCTTTTAGGCTTTCTACTTCTTGAAGTAATTCTCTTCTCTTTTCATCCGCTTTAACAACGTCGTTTAAAAAGGAAAAGTCTTGACCTCTTGTGTTTAAACGGTCAAGAATTGATTGGATTAACAACGGATAAAGAAGGACCATACATTTTATCAGTG
>DAIDML010000289.1 GCA_027449005.1 Erysipelotrichaceae bacterium
CTCCAAGTGCTGAATTGTTTAATTTGTTGAATGACTTAAATAATTTAGTAGTCAATGATGAACCTTTAAGTAGTCATGAAAAAAGAGAAATCATAAGGTTACTGGTTCATGAAGACAAGCATCACTCTGTAACCATGACAAAACTATGCAAGATATTAAATGTAACTCAAGAAGAAATCAAAGGTTATAGGATAGATAAAAATGAGAAACCAATCTTTACCGATTTTAAGGGGCTAAAAGCTTTTCTAGTAAATATTGATGAAGTTAACAAGTCATTTTTTCTTGATAACTTTTTCTTGATTGATCAAATTATGGAAGCTTTAACATCATCAAAAGTATTAGAAGATAGAGTAAAGGTACTTCAATTTGAAATAATCCTTGAAGATAGGTTTTCCCTAATGTTTGAGAGATTTCATTGTTTTTAAGTCCAATCTTCTTAAAACCCCATTCAATGTTTTGATAGCCTAATCCCAAATATCGAATGATGAGTCCATACATCAACATCCCAAGTCCTGTCGTTAGCAATAAATTGAACTGTTGAGATAAAGTAATGAATGCAAAGAGCACTAAGATGGCCATCACACTTCCTGGAATGGAATAACCCAATAAGGTAATCTTGGATACCACAACAGACCATGGCGTGTGTTTTAAGCGTGTATAGTTACCTATCACGAACCCAATCATTACAATCGCACTGGTCACCACCAGTCCTAAAAACATGGTATTAAAGAGTTGTGAACCAAAATCATTCCAGTAAATACGATTAAAGGTGATGAATGCCCATCCTATTAAATGAAGGAGTGGCAATCCTAATGCGATAAAGAGAATCAAGATAAAATAACTGACTAAGGCAACATGCTTAATGCCTTTAAGTTGCTTACGTTTAAGGGGACGAACATTAGCAGGCATGACTTGCTTGGTGTTTTTGCGTAAGATATGCTCAATGATCAAGATAATGAACACAATAATAAGCAAGAAACCCGCTAATCGCAGTGAACTATCAAAATCTCTTAACGCAAACCAACTTCTAAAGATGGCGATAGAAAAGGTAGGAATATTAAGGTACACCACCGTTCCATAATCACCCAAGACTTCCAGCGCAACAAGCACCATACCACCAATGAAGGCATTCATGGCTAAGGGTAAGGCAATCTTAAAGAAGATGCCGGTAGACCTTGAACCTAAGGTACGTGCCGTCTCCACATAGTTACCCATGAAACGCTCTAGAAATGATTTAGTTGAAATATACACATAAGGATATAGGGTCATGGAAAACACAATCATGCCTAAAACCATCGCATTCCATTCAAACCATTCAGGTTTAAAGAGTCCTAAAGAGCGAAGTGTGGTTTGAAGAAAACCAGTATAACCAAGGAAATGGGTTAAGACATACGCAAAGATATAGGGTGGAATGGCTAAAGGGAAATAAAGTAGAAAACGAATCCATCGTCTAAACTTGAATTCAAAGGTCACCACAAAGTAGGCACTTAAAACCCCAAGTACCCCTGTTAGAAGCATTGTGCCTATAACCAAAATAAGGGTGCTTGACGTAATGTTGGGTAAGGTGACTGAAACCACATGTTGCCACGTGTCTGAAGCCTTCACAAAGAAACGTGAGAAACTCTCTGAAAGCACAAAAAGGATAGAGACTATCCAAATTGTGCTGAAGATGGTACTGAACGTGGCGACTTTCTTCAAAAATTACTCCCATTTTACTGCATCAAACATCATGAGTGCTGCAGCATATTCTCTTCCTAATTTTTCATAATCAATGGGTGCAGGTGTAAAGCTACCCCAAGATTGAATTTGATCATTCAATGCAACATCACTTCTCACTGGGAATTCCCCATTCTCATTCATGACGAGAGCTTGGTTATCAGCTGTTAACAAGTAATCAATGGGTTTTTGTGCATTGACAGCATTGGGTGCATTCTTGAGTATAGCGGCATAGGAGATATTAAGGTGGGTGT
>DAIDML010000290.1 GCA_027449005.1 Erysipelotrichaceae bacterium
AGCCCAAGTAGAAGGATAATCTTTTTCAGATTCAATCAATAATTGAACCGCTCTTTCTCTGATTTCAGGGGTATATTTTAATTTTGTCATCGGGGTAGTCTCTCAGAATATTGACTCTCCGACAAACCCGGTACGGTTCAGTTTCAAGTATTGAAACTGTCCACCTATTCTGTTGTTGAACGACTTGACGCAATATTCCCTTTATTTTGAAGCGCGCATTTGGTCTGGAAATGCTGGAGCTTCTAAGCGCGGACCTTCATAGTCAGGAATCGAACCAAAACGTTCATCTTGTGCAATCCACTGATCACGTGCAATTTTCAATTCTTCTTGAGTACGACCAACAAAATTCCACCACAGTAGAATTGGACTTTCAAACGGCTCACCACCTAACAGTAACAAGCGACTACCCGCATGAATTTCAATTTCAATCGCGCTTACACCCTGCTCGAGCACCACCATATTATCTTCATTCAGTTCGTGCCCATTGACCGTAGCCGTTCCTTCTAAAGCCATAAAGCCATATTCAAAGTTTGGATTGAGTGTTAAACGAGTCTTGGTGCTTTCTGTTGCACTTAAGTCCACCCCTAATAGCTCAGTATAGACACTCACAGGTGAGGTGGTATTTAAGAACTCTCCGACCAAAATGGTAAATGCTACCCCATCTTTTTCCACCACTGGCAGTTCTGGATAGTGATCGAAACGGGGTTCAACAGCAATTTGTGCATCGGGCAATGCTATCCACAATTGTGCCGCATGCATTTTGGTTTCTGTATCTGGTGCGACTTCCGTATGGGAAATCCCATGTCCTGCGGTCATGAGGTTGACCTGTTTTGGACGAATCAACTGTTTGCTGCCCAAGCTGTCGGTATGCATCATGGTGCCTTCAATCATCCATGTAAAGGTTTGCAAACCGATATGTGGATGTGGGCCAACATCTAAACCGTCCCCTTGAGGGAAGGTTACAGGGCCCGCGTGATCTAAGAAACACCATGCACCAATCATTCTTTTATGGCGACTTGGCAGCGCGCGTTTGATGACCGTCCCTTGGCCTATTTCAGCACTTCTCAGTGGAAACTCTTGAATGAATTGATTTACGTATTTTTCACAGTCATCCGAATGTGAAAGTTCAGTATAGTTATTATTCGTCATGTGCTTACTCATTACAGATCCATATGTCCTAGATCATAACAAGCAGATTCCCAACTGCACATCCCTAAAAATAGAATGCTGATTCTTAAACTTGGGACAATATCTTGTGTTTTCAAAACTTAACTACAAGGCAATGAGTGAATGTAAAAATGTTGTTACATCTTTATTTTTTAAAGATTACGACCACCTGAAAATACGAAAAATATTATTGTGTAAGCCCTTTTGATAAATGAAATATACAGATTTCTCAATTTTTATGCCTATCCCATATAAATTTCATTCTGATGATAGTGTAGATAAGGAAGGTGTTTTACATCCAAGTGCAATTTTAAATGTGTTGGAATAGAAAAGAACTCTTTATCAACCTCATTGAGCTTTTTAGAAATCTGAACTATCCCCGTGTCAAGAAAAGTA
>DAIDML010000291.1 GCA_027449005.1 Erysipelotrichaceae bacterium
GTTATGCTTACTTTGATTTTGTTTTATTTCATGAGTTGGTATAGTTTCGCTACTTTACCAACTTCCGTAGTTTTTAATCGAATGCTGTTATCAACAATTCTTCTTACCTTTTCTATGGTTTTATTCTCTATGATTTTTAAAGGAAATAAAATAAAGCCATGAAAAAAGTACTCACCATTTCATTATTCACAATATTCATAACGGTATTATTCACACTGTTTTTTGGAAAAGATCCAGTAACATACGTTAAAGACTCTTCTCTTTTAGTTCAGATCGTTTCTGTTGTATTCTCAATTATGACTTTAGCAATTATCCTCATAGTAGATTTGAAGCAGAAACATCAAGTAAAGAATAAGGACTCTAAAAAAGTAATCCATTCTTAGCATTGCACTCTAGTGACAAGCTTAATATCAACGGATGTTTGGAATAGTAACCATTATAAAGAATCAATGACCTACAAAAGTGGGTCATTTTCTTGTGAGGGTATCAATAGACAACTCTTCATCAGTACATACTAACACCTTACAAACACTTCCAAGTAAAGGCATAGTGCATATTTTTTGGTAATACGTCTAAATGATTTTGATTGAATACAAAACAACCTTGTAATCCTCTCTCTTTAGCTGCTAACTCAAAATGAGCAGCTGCGATTCCCATATCAATGCGTTGTATATCATATAAGAATGCAGTGCTATATCCTGGGGTTTGATCTTCGTAAAAATGAAATGCTTTCTGATGATACACTATTCTCCAAGGCTGTTTATTTGAAGCAGAAGGAGCTAAGCGAACCATCTCACACACAAATGCATAATTATTGATGTGCTCTTCTAGAAGCGATGTATGAAAATCTTCATAAAAGAATAAATCTTTCCAAGGTAATCTTTGATCTGCTTTAACCATTCGTCTCATGATCGCTTCTTGAATATGGCGTTGATCATGGGCATATCCGATTGGTGTAATCACTGGAAGAATCTCACCATCAGTTATGTTGAGTGATTTCGCAAATGCTTTGCGATTAAATGTTCCCCCGAGCCAACATGTGCCTAACTTCATTGATGTTAGAAATAGAATAGCGTGTTCCATTTCATAACCACATGCCTCCAGTGCATATTCTCTTAAGTCGATACTTGCTCCAAGATAATGCTTCGCACCTTTGATGACACCATAGGTTCCAAGTTTTTGACTTGAACTAAAATCAGACATCTCAAACAAATGAAAGTTCACATCATGATTAAAGGGATTATAGCGCTCATTAAGGAATGCTTTAAGCATCTTTAGTTTATCTGCTTCAATGCTTTGGTCTTTGAAGTTACGCACACTCACTCTATTTCTTATTGCTTCTTCGACTGAAAATGGATGTTGCATCAATACCTCTTAATCACGTTGTTTGAACATGTCTATGTAATAATTCTTTTAAACTGTATATCCTGATTTTGGTGATTTCCTTCACGGCTAAAGATTTGGACAAATTATGGCAAATTAGGCAATGCTTTCAGTCATAATCCAATCTCACATTTTGCTCTAGAAGATGCCTTTATAACTCATTAATCATACTTGAATTCATAGATACCATTATCATTTGCTACTTTACTTATTTTCGCACTACTACTGACATTAACCACTGCTCTAACCCCTTTATTTATTGTTAGCATCAGCCCAATCACTCACATAATAACCACTGGTGCTTACCAAACCTACTGGGCGATAACCTGCTGAATAAGGTGATCTTGACCAATAATCATCCTCCCAAGGATACCCCATGATTTTTGCTCTGAGTCTAATGTAATCAGCCCCAACAAAGTAATCAAATGCAGTGCCTATTTCATAGGTTCCTTCATGATCTGTAGCACCTAACTCTGTATGAGAAGGCAAATAAACATAGTCTTGAGTCGAATAAGGAGCACCTGATTCATAGTCTTTATTTTCAACATTACTTAATAAAAGGATGCTTTTAAAGGATGATGAGAATGTGTGATAGAATCCTTCATTTTCATGAGGTGCAGTAGAATTCAACCATGGTCTTATTCCTGCACTGCCATTCTTTCCACTGTTGCCCCAGTGATTATGACCAGCCAATATTCCACTAGGCTGCATGGTTGCATCATAGATAAAATATCCAAGTAAGTTATCACTGATGAGTGTGATACTGTTAGGTTGATTATGATCTTTGGCAACCACAATCCATACAACTGGTTCTGTTAGTTCTTTGTCTCCATAGGATGTGTATCCCCAGCCATGACGAAACTCCCATGACCACGATGGATCAACAACTTTATCTCCAATGTTAAGTTCAGAAATGGTTTTAGAATTAGAATCTGACGGGTTTGATGAACATGAAAAAAGTAAACCAAGGACACATCCTAAAACAAGGATTTTAAAGGTTTTCATGATTCTCCCTCACTTTTGATTTAATTGTACACCTTAAAAGTTGAAAACCTCAAGATTGTGAAAAATCACAGTTTTCTACTGTATTATTTGATATTCTTGGAGAGCTTATTACTACGACAATTCATCTAGTAATATATAGTAATTCAGTTTTTCATAATCAGGTTGAATGTCTAAAAGATTAAAGAAAAGTTCCTTTAAAGGATGTCCCTTTAAAACATTCAGTTCAAGATCAAATCGATAACATATTCCTCGATAAGCCAGTGCGATATCTTGAAATCGATCAGCTTTACCCGCTTTACCAACATCAATAAAACCAAGCATATCATGATTAACGATGATGTTTTCAAAAGTGAAGTCACCATGACTGACTACGATG
>DAIDML010000292.1 GCA_027449005.1 Erysipelotrichaceae bacterium
AAATTCCAATAGTTTCTTTGACGCAGTTTTTAAATCATATTCACTATATTTTTCAAATTCATTTAACAATGGACCGGTTACACTTTAATAGACAAATCTGTTAGTTAGGATACAATAACAGAAAGAGGTGTCTATGATGAATAAAAGAAACCGAAGAAGTTTTACAGATGAGTTCAAAGAGCAAATCGTCAAACTCTATCAGACTGGCAAGAAAGTCGTTAACTTATCAAAAGACTATGAGCTCAGTGAACAACAGATTTATCGTTGGATTAGAGAATATGAAGATTCAGGATCATTTAAAGCTGCTGATAATCGAAGCGATGAAGAGAATGAGCTGATCAGACTTCGTAAAGAGAACCAACAGTTGAAGATGGAAAATGATATTTTAAAGCAGGCAGCGCTGATTATGGGACGAAAGTCACACTCATAAGAAAAAACCGAACTAAGTATTCCATATCAGCGATGTGTAGACTCCTTAAAATCAATCGAAGCTCAGTCTATGTGGAATCAACCAAGAATGATCCAGTTGATGAGATGGAAGAAAAAGTGATTAGACTTTTCTATCAAAGTCATAGTATCTATGGAACCCGGAAGATTCAAAGAGAGCTAAGAAAACAAGGTGTTTTCCTATCAAGACGTCGTATATCACGTATTATGAGAGAAAACAACCTGGTTTCCGTCTATACTAAGGCTCAATACAAGCCTCAACCTTATCCAGTAAACGAAGATCCAGTAACGAACAAGGTCAATCGAGACTTTAATCAAAGAGAGAAACTTCAAGTGGTGGTGAGTGATTTGACCTATGTTCGTGTCAACTCAAGTTGGAACTATGTTTGTATTCTCTTAGACCTACACGCTAGAGAGATTATTGGATATAGTTGTGGGCCAAGGAAAACAGCACGGCTTGTTTATGAAGCCTTTGCCTCAGTTAAACAGCCACTAAGTCGTATTGAGTTCTTTCATACTGATCGTGGAAGTGAATTTAAAAGCTATGAAATCAGTGACTTACTCGAGGCCTTCGGGATACAACGCTCACTCAGTGCTAAAGGAAATCCTTATGACAACGCAGTCGCTGAAGCGACCTTTAAAATTATCAAAACAGAATTTATTAGAAACAACAGTTTCAGAAATCTAAGTGAACTTAAAGAACAACTCTCAACATACATCCACTGGTTCAATCACCAACGAATCCATTCGACATTAGGTTATTTAAGCCCAATCCAATACCAAGAAAAACTAACTAAGCAATTTGTCTAAAAAAGTGTTGCCATACCAGAACCAAAGGATTAGTCTATTCAAACGTATTATCATTTAAAGCTATACAAAGTAATAAATTATTCAAAACATTTGAGGATTTGAATAAGTATCAATCTAGATTTATCGGAGGACACAATGCCACCTATTAAGCCAGATAGTAAAGACATGTCAACACATCATTCTCATGTCACTAAGAGTCCATGGAGAACCGTCATTGGTTATGCTTTTTTTGGGTTTTTATGGATTCTTTTTTCTGATCGATTATTGGCTTTCTTTGTTCAAGATGCAGCTTTATATACAACCATGCAAACATACAAAGGTTGGTTTTATGTCATCCTCACTTCAATAGCATTGTATTTCTTAGTTAAATTAGATTATAGACATATCCTCAAACTCAATCAGCAACTTCAAGATCAACATCAAACACTAGAAGCTGCTTATAAGGAATCACTTGCTCTGGAAGAAGAACTGAAAGAAAAGATAGGTCATATCCTTGATAAGCAGAAGTTCATTGATACAGTTCTTGACTATTCTCAAGTGGCCATTGTGGTATGGAACACAGATGGCATTGTTATGGATGCGAATTCCTATTACCTTGAGTTGTTAGGTAGAACTTCAAAGGATGTTATTGGAAAACGATGGCTTGATTTTTATGAAGGAGATACAGAAAAACCTAAGCTAGAAGCAATGATTGAATCTTTAAGAATGGGACGAAATGTCAAAAGCATAGAAAATAAACTCTATAAATCAGATGGCTCATTTTCTCATATCCTCTGGACCAACTCTATTATTCATGGAAATGGGGTTTCTGATCCCTATATTGTTTCATTTGGTCTCAACATCACTAAAGAGCGAGAAAATGAACTCAAAGCCATCAGTCTAGCATATGAAGATTCGCTTACAGGCTTAAGTAATCGAATTGCTTTTGAAAAAGACATAGAAACAGCCATTGAATCTGGAATAACGTTTGCTCTCTTCTATATGGACATTGACCAATTCAATGCCTTTAATGATCTTCATGGACACAGTTATGGTGATTTATTTCTAAAGCAACTTGCAGAAATGTTGAAAACGTGTTGTAACGATATGATGGTCTATCGATGGTCTGGAGATGATTTTATTCTGTTTAAGTTGTATTCCAATGATGATTCTATGATTCAATCGCTCATGGATCATGATGTGAAAACCTTAAAGCAATTAGTTCAAACAACTTGGAAATTGAAAGAAGTAAATTATTCACCTACTCTCTCCATCAGTTCTTCTTCCAGAGCAAGCGATTCCTTATAAGCAGCTTCTAGTGTTTGATGTTGATCTTGAAGTTGCTGATTGAGTTTGAGGATATGTCTATAATCTAATTTATCGGAGGACACAATGCCACCTATTAAGCCAGATAGTAAAGACATGTCAACACATCATTCTCATGTCACTAAGAGTCCATGGAGAACCGTCATTGGTTATGCTTTTTTTGGGTTTTTATGGATTC
>DAIDML010000293.1 GCA_027449005.1 Erysipelotrichaceae bacterium
TGAGAAGAGATGACCACAGTCATTTCACTATTGGACATTTCCTGGGCAATAAAACGCTTTAAAGTTAAACGCATCACAGGGTCTAGTCCATCAAAGCTTTCATCAAGAAGCAAGACATCAGGATTAACAGACAATGCTAGGATAAGTCCGACTTGACGTTTCATCCCTTTAGAAAAATCATTGATTTTCTTTTTGGTTGGAACAGGGAAGTTGTTCAAAAGACGTTGATACATTGTTTCATTAAAGGAAGGATAGAATAACTTATAGAATTCTTTCATTTCTTCAATGGTTGCCTGATGAAGATAAAATGGATCATCAGATAAGAATAGAATACGTTGTTTCGCAAGTGGATTATCATACACAGGTTGATCATCCAAAGTGACCACACCTGATTCAGGTGTAATAACCCCTGAAATCAGCCTCAAGATGGTTGATTTACCGGCACCATTAGGTCCAACAAGGCCAAAGACACTGCCTTTACGGACAAACCAATCCACTTGATCCAAAACGAGTGAGTTATCAAATGATTTAGTGACTGCTTTGAGTTGGATCATAGTCCCATTCCCCTTTCTCACACCAAGCGGTAACCGCATTGATGATAATATTTGGATCTAAACCATATTCAATGGATTCTTGAATCAAGGCCTTTAGTTCCTTAAACTTCTCTTTCATATACAACTGCATACTGACGGCAGGATTAGATACAAAGGATCCTTTCCCTGTGACAGAAACAATCATGCCCACTCGTTCACACTCTGCATAGGCTTTCTGAACGGTATTTGGATTCACTCCAAGTTCCATGGCAAGTGTTCTTACGGCAGGTAGTTGATCGTTTTCTTTGAGCACTCCCCCTACGATTAACTTCAACATTTGCGTTTGAAGTTGTTCATAGATGGGAAGTTTGCTGCGATAATCGAGCACAAACATAGCAACACCCTCCTTAATGTATTATTTACAATAATACAATACACCCATTTAAGACAGTTGTCAAGCAAGAGTCAAAGAATGATAGAAACAAGAAAAATGTGCTACAATACTAGCGAAAACGGAGAAAACTTTATGTATGATGTGATCGTGATCGGAGCAGGGCATGCTGGTGTAGAAGCGGCTTTAGCCAGTGCTCGTCAACATATGAAAACAGCCATGTGCACCATTTCAATTGATAAAATTGCCATGATGCCATGCAATCCTTCCATTGGAGGACCTGCAAAAGGTATTGTGGTGGCTGAAATTGATGCTTTAGGTGGACAAATGGGCATCACTGCGGATAAAACCGCATTACAGTTCAAGATGCTTAATACCAATAAAGGACCAGGGGTCTGGTCTTTAAGAGTGCAATCAGACAAACTTGAATATTCAAAAATGATGAAGGAAGTGTGTTTAGCTCAAGAGAATTTAGATGTGATTGAATCCATGGTGGATTCCATCATTGTGGAAGACAATGTGGTCAAAGGGGTCGTTCTTTCCAATCAAGAAAGACTGCTTTCTAAAGCGGTGGTGATTACCACAGGGACATACATGCGAGCTAAAATCATGATTTCGGATGAAGTGAGAGTCAGTGGTCCGGATAATCTGCCTACATCTAATGCGATATCAGATCAACTGAAAGATTGTGGCTTCAGACTATTTAGACTTAAAACAGGCACTCCGCCTCGAGTTCTAACTTCATCCATTGACTTTTCAAAGACAACCCTTCAACCTGGAGATGAAAGACGTTACTTTTTTTCATCAACCACGAAAGAAGAAGACACCATAAAAGAACAATGGCCATGTTACTTAACGTACACATCGGCTCATACTCATGATCTTATTCATCTTAATTTAAGTAAATCGTCCATGTATTCAGGAGTAGTCGAAGGTGTAGGACCACGCTACTGTCCATCCATTGAAGATAAAGTGGTCCGATTCTCTGATAAAGAGCGTCATCAAATCTTCTTAGAACCACAATCGGTTCATCTTAATACCACGTATGTGCAAGGATTCTCCACCTCGCTACCTCGTGATGTTCAAGAGAAGATGCTTAAAACCATACCAGGATGTGAGAATGCGATTATTACTGAATATGCGTATGCCATTGAGTATGATGCGATTGAACCAACCCAATTGTACCCATCTTTAGAAACACGCTTAATCAAAGGATTGTTCTGTGCTGGTCAAATCAACGGAACTTCAGGGTATGAAGAAGCAGCTGGACAAGGCATCATTGCGGGGATCAATGCGGGATTGTATGCCCAAGGGAAAGACCCATTAATTTTAGGACGAGATGAAGCCTACATTGGGGTCATGATCGATGATTTAATTTCTAAAGGAACCTTAGAACCGTATCGACTGCTTACGTCAAGAGCAGAATATCGCTTATTGCTTCGACATGATAATGCGGATGTAAGATTATCTTCAAAAGGATATGAGGTGGGTTTATTGTCTCAAGAGCGGTATGAGATGTTCCTAACTGAACAAGCTCAAAAACAATCGCTATTAGAACTCATAAGTCAGCGAAGAATCACGTCTAAAGATCCAATGGCACAAATACTTATTGAAAAAGGATATACTAATTTTCAAGAAGGTATACTGATCATTGAAGCCATTCGTCGCCCTCATATTTCACTCATGGACTTCATGCCTTTTTTGGAAGTGAACATGCATGAGCGTGTCATCATGCAGCTTGAGATTGAAATCAAGTATGAAGGATACATTCAGAAAGCACGTAAAGAAGCTGAGAAAGTTAAAGTGCTTGAGACATGGAAAATACCAAGTGATTTTGATTATGCCTTAGTACCTCATTTATCCATTGAAGGAAGACAAAAATTATCCACCATTAAGCCCATGACCATAGCTCAAGCCACCAAGATTTCAGGGGTTAATCCAGCAGATATTCAAGTCTTGCTCATGGCTTTAACCAGTAAAACCAAAACAGTGAATTCACAATAGGAGGGGACATGAAGAAAATCCTAGGATGGGGGTTTAATATCTTATTGATTGTAGTGGGAGGATTTTTAATCTACACCTATTTTCAGCCTGAAGAAACATTATCACGTAGTGAACCCATTATTGTGCTTTTAAATGATGAAAACTATGATGAAGCCTTTCGCCAGATCCAACAAGTCACATTAAATGATGAAGATAAAGATGAAATTAAAACAGTATTACTACGTCAAACTTTGAGGGCAAGAGATGAACTCAATGAAGAAAGACTGTTAGTATTAAAATCATTTGTGTCTAATGTACCATTTGATTGGGGTCCTTCCTTTCATATGCCTATTCTAAGTAACATTCAATTCTACTTGGATGATATTGATCGAGGTTATATTGTGGATTGTCATGAAGACAGTGATTTCATCATCCAAGAGCTTCAAACCTTTATCAATCGGTTCATTGACAGCATTCTTCCTTATTATCGTAATGGACAAGCACAAGCCTTAAACAATGCCCGTACGCATTATAATAATGCATTAGAACTTCAAGATGCCTTAGAAGCATGTTACTCACCACTCAATTACAGTGAAGTCTTAGAAGCAGGATTAAGCTTCATGAATGAAACCTTAGAGAATCCAGCATTAAGTAACTATACCTTAAAAAGAGAAACTTATAATGAAATCAAAGTAACTTATGATGAAGAAGTCAGTGCACTTTTTGAAGGATTCAATGTGATTTCATCACGCTTGAACACCTTAAATCTGTATGAAGAGCAAATCCTTGATCGCCTTAACTAAGACATTTCAATTGAAATGTCTTTTCTTATCGCGTTTCATAGGATGAACTTTGGTATAATGTGTGCATGAGAACAACCTTTATTCGACATTCCTTTGATCGT
>DAIDML010000294.1 GCA_027449005.1 Erysipelotrichaceae bacterium
GCAGGTGAGGGGAATTGAACCCCCGCTTCAACCTTGGCAAGGTCGTGTTCTACCACTGAACTACACCTGCAAAGAAATGGCGGTCCAGACGGGGATCGAACCCGCGATCTCCTCCGTGACAGGGAGGCATGTTAACCGCTACACCACTGGACCGTATGTAATATCTATTTGTAAAAATGGCGGAGATGGAGGGATTTGAACCCTCGCGCCAGTTTCCCGACCTATACCCTTAGCAGGGGCACCTCTTCAGCCTCTTGAGTACATCTCCACTGCTGCTGAGCAACTTAGCGCTTTTAAATACTATCATACCCAAAATGTTTTATCAAGTCCTAAATGCTTCAAAAATGGATGTTTTGATGATAAAAAAGAAGGCTTCCTTGAATGGCCTTAAGGAAGCCTTGATGAAGTTGGTTTATTCAATAATATCTTCGTATTTAGAAATGGTTTCCATGTTGCTGACTGGATTGTCCGCAAGCATGATGCGTGTGAGTTTTTCAAGCGATGCGATTGGAGATACATCTGAAATGTTATTTTGACTTAAACCTAAGAAGTTAAGTTCTTTTAGATTAGAAACCACAGTGATATCACTAATGTTATTGACCCTTAAATAAAGATCTTTGATTAAGACTAGTTTTTCTAAAGCACTGATGTCAGTGAGCTGATTCTCTGAAAAATCAAGTCGTTCCATTAGTACTGCATCTTTGATTCCTGTAATGTCTTTTAGTGGCCCGTATGCTACCGTGAGACGTTTTAGTTTTAATGAATCTTTAAGTGCATCCAAGTTCTCAATTTGATGATGATTGACATGAAGTGTCACAAGATTACTTGAATTAGCTACAAAGTCTATCGTGTCTTGATCGTTACCATAAAGATACAACATATGTACCTTCGAAATGTCTTTAACTGTCGTGAAGTCTATGTTTTTTTGAAATGCCACATAAAGGATTTCTAAGTTAGGAAAATACTTCAAATCGGCTAATGATGTAAGTGTTCCTTGGGTTTCTTGACGTACATCATCGATTTCTACTGCCGTACCATAAAAGAACACCAGTCTTTTCATTTCTTCGCCTGCTTTATACATCAACAATGTGTCCGCCATGATGTGCAGTGTCTTAATCTCACTTAAATCATTAGCATACACCGAATCACTAGAACCTTTATTGAGGGATGTTTTAACGGCTTGTTCGAATACAGGATCTTCAAAGACCAATGGATCTCCTTGATTTTGTGTGGATGGTCCTTTACCACACATGCTTAAGCTAAATAATAAAACTAGAATGAGAATGATTAACGCAATGAGGATAAACAGACGGTTTTTCTTTTTTGAAGTGGGTTGAGCAGATGATGGTTGGCTCATGTGTTTCTCCTTAATTAGGTTGATTGTTAATTTAATTATACGCTTGTGAAACTTTGAACACAATCAATATTAAAGTAGCACATTAAAAAACCTTAAAGTGTTATCTTTAAGGTTAATCTACAATGTATCCTGCTTCAAGCAAGGCAATTTTAGCAACTCTCACTAAATCATTGCGTCCATGAATGATGACCGCTTGATTGGTAAGGGATACTTCAAACTGAAGTTGAGTATCATTGAGGGCTTCA
>DAIDML010000295.1 GCA_027449005.1 Erysipelotrichaceae bacterium
TCACTTCCAGGTATTGGTGCTAAAACAGCATCTCAAATTGTATTGGATTTAAAAGGAAAACTTGTCCATCCTGAAGAAGCGAATGTTAAAGATGGACCACTTCAAGATACCATCGAAGCCATGAAAGCTTTAGGATACAAAGCCAATGAGTTAAATGGATTACATTCAGCGTTAAAAGGCGTAGAACATGAGAATGAAGCAACACGACTAAAACATGCTTTAGCTTGGATGAATGCGAAGAAAGGTGGATTTTAATGGATCGAATCATGGATGTGAATGAAATCTTGGTTGATGAAGATGTAACCCTGCGACCGCAGACGTTAAATGAATACGTAGGACAAAGTGAAATTAAAAGTAATCTTTCCATTTTTATGCAAGCTGCTAAGGCGAGAAATGAAGCCTTAGATCACATGTTACTGTATGGTCCACCAGGACTTGGAAAGACAACACTTGCCCACATTGTAGCCAATGAAATGGGAGGAAACATTAAAGTGACTTCTGGACCAAGCATTGAAAAGGGTGGTGATCTTGCAGCCATTTTAAGTGCACTTCAACCAGGAGATGTGTTGTTCATTGATGAAATACATCGTTTATCTAAAGCTGTAGAAGAAGTTTTATATCCTGCGATGGAAGATTTTGTGATCGATGTGGTGATAGGAAAAGATGCTACAACTCGCTCAATTCGTCTTGATTTACCTCCTTTTACGTTGGTGGGTGCTACAACACGAGCAGGGGATTTGACTGCACCCTTAAGAGATCGCTTTGGGATTGTCAATAAACTCAATTATTATTCAATTGAAGAACTGATGACCATTGTTTTTCGTACATCCAAAGTGATGGAAACATCCATCAACCATGAAGCAGCCCTTGAAATTGCGAAACGATCACGTGGAACACCTCGTGTTGCGAACCGTTTGTTTAGACGAATAAGAGACTTTGCGCAAGTCTTAAACAACAACATCATTGATCTTCCTTTAACTATGGACGCATTAATCAAACTGAAGGTCGATGAGTTAGGACTTGATGATGTAGATATACGTTATCTTAAAGGCATTGTAGAACGCTTTAATGGCGGTCCTGTAGGGCTTGAAGCATTGGCTTCTGCCATCTCAGAAGAAACCATGACGTTGGAAGATGTCTATGAGCCGTATCTTATTCAAATTGGCTTTATTAATCGCACTCCGCGAGGACGTGTCGCAACCGATAAAGCGTATGAGCACCTCAAAATCAATAAAAAAGGGACATTATTTGAAATTTTGTAGTTTTTCTCTTGTATTTTAATGTCAGTTGAGTAAAATAGTCATGAGGACTTATGATGATTTATGCAACTGAAGATACCTTTGATGATTTAATTCAACATCCTATCGTGGTTGTTGATTTTTTTGCAGATTGGTGTGGACCTTGTCATATGCTTACGCCCACACTCAATCGCTTAGCAAAAAGCATGAATGATGTCCGCTTTATTCAAGTTGATACTGAAATATATACAATGTTATCGGAAAGTACTGATGTAAAATCACTTCCTACATTGTGTTTGTATCACAATGGAGTTGAAGTGGATCGTATCCTTGGTTACGTAAGTGATTATGAATTCTCAACGCGCATCAATGCGCTAAAGGAGAAAAATCATGTTTAATTTTGGTTCTAGACAACGTATTAGTGCAACTCAAGCTTATGAGAATTTGAAAAAAGATACTTCAATCATCGTGCTTGATGTTCGCACAAGACAAGAATTTGAAGGGGATGGGCACATTGAAAATGCCTTAAACCTATCGGTTGAACTTGTTCAAAATAAGGCCACTCAGATGCTCAAAGATAAAGATGCAACCATCTATGTGGTTTGCTATTCAGGATCACGATCCGCTATGGCTGTCAGTATCTTAAAAAGTTTAGGGTACACCAATGTCTTTGATTTAGGTGGAATGGCTGGATGGCCATTTGAAGTTGTGTATGAGTAAACTGATATCCATTATTGCTTTGCTTGTTGTTCTTGCATCTTGTACAAGTGCTCAACCCATTAAGAAATTAACACATCAACAAGCCATTGAAGCGATGATGAGTGATACGTTGATAGTATTAGTTGATGTACGTACACCTCAAGAATTCAATGAAGGGCATGTGTCAGGAGCAATTAACATTCCACTTGATACGATTGAAACTTCTTTTGAGACACAATTTGAAGATAAAAATGTTAGATTGTTCATTATTTGTCGCAGTGGTAATCGCTCTGCGCAAGCAGCATCAATACTACAAAGATTAGGATACACTGATATTACGGATATTGGGGGCATTCTAAACTGGCCACAACCTTTAGTCCAACCTTAAAAAAATCCATGCTTAGGCATGGATTTATACTATGTTTTTCTTTTTAAATTCATCAATCTGTTGTAGCATTCGATCAAAGAGTTCCTTCACCGTGGGTACATCATGTATGAGCCCTGTGACTTGTCCTGCCCATCCATACCCTTGCGTAGCATCACCAGTTTTAATGTAGTGTTGATTTGCAGATCCTGAAACCAGATCTTTTAATCCATCATAGCCTACGCCTTGATCTTCTAACTCAAGTATTCTATTGACATAATCACTTGATAGTACTCTTCCAGGTGTTTTAAGTGTGCGCTTAATCACTGTTGTGTCTGTTTCAGTCGCAACAACAAGATCGTTTTGGTAGTGGTGGCTTGCTAAATGACATTCTTGGGTTGCGATGAATCGAGTACCCATTTCAATCCCTTCTGCACCCAGTGCTAATGCAGCAAGAAGCCCACGTCCATCCCCAATTCCTCCACTTGCGATGACAGGAATGGATACACTATCCACAACACGAGGGGTTAACACAAGCGTACTGACATCAGTACGACCTAAATGTCCTCCACCTTCTTGTCCAACCGCAATAATCGCATCCGCACCTAAACTTTCTGCTTTAACTGCTTGTCTCACATCAGCGACAAGCACCATCGTTTTAATACCAAGTCCTTTAATGCGATCAAACACTGGGCTTGGATCACCCCCTGTAATTGAGAAGATCTTAACATCAAGAGATATTGCCATTTCAAGTAAGGGCATGTAGTTTTCTTTGAAGCGTGAAATAGCAAAATTAACTCCAAATGGTTTATCACTTAATTGACGAAACAACTCAATCTCTTCTTTAAGAGCATGGGTATCTTTTAAACTAGTGGCGGTAATCTGGCCTAATCCACCTGCATTGGAGACAGCAGCCGCCAATCGTGCATCCGCAAGATAGGCTAATCCTCCTTGTATTATGGGTAATTCAATGTTAAATAAATCCATAATGCGTGTTTTCATAATTCCTTTGTTGTTTATTCTTCAAAAAGATAAGGTAAGAGCTGCATTGGATTACTCAGTACTATTTCATGTGTATTGTCTTTCCAAAGAGGATGGGCACTTTTAGCCCAGTTAGCAGCAATAAAATCCATATTTAAACGATCCTTCAATTCTAAAAGCATCGGAGTGTCATCAATGAAAACACATTCTGTGACAGTGAGTTGTAAATCATTGAGTGCTTTAAGTAAAGATAAACGATAAGGTTTCTTTAAACGATAAAATGAATCATGAGCAATGATGACATCAGGAGTAAGGTTAAACAAACGCTCATAGTCATCAATGACGTTTTGCTTAGCATTCATGGTATAAACAATGATTTTACCTCCTGCATCCACAAATTGTTGTAAGATTTCTTTCAATCCATCAAAACTAGGGGCTTGTATGGTTGAGGAGCGTTGTCTCCAGTATTCATACTCATACTGAATCTCTTGTGGTGTGTAGTGATACAGTAATCGACACATTTTAACAAACCCATGTTCATTGGAAAGTTCAATGAATCGCTCAAAGTCAATGGGTTTGATGTTTGGACGTAATTGCTTCAACACTTCCACAAACAGGGGATAGTGAATGGATTCTTGTGAGTTGATGATGGTATCATCATGATCAAGAATTAAACATTTTTTTCTTAGTTTCATGGGTTTATTATAACAAACTTAACACTATGGTATAATGTTTGCATGAAAAAAACGATATTTATTAGTGCTGGTAGCAGTGGTGGTCACATCTTTCCAGCCATTACACTTGCAAATAAACTCAAAGAACTTCACCATGATGTGTATTTTATCGCATCAAACAATCGAATCGAAGGATCGATCTTACCTAACCATGGTTATGATCTCTTACACGTTACAAGCCCTACAGTAAGAAAGCCTTTCAAAGGATTCTTCATCTTTCTTAAAGAACTTATGCAATCCTTTAAAGAAACCCACTTCCATATTAGAAAATACCATCCTGATATGATGATTTCATTTGGTGGTTCTATTTCATTTCCGAGTGGATGGGTTTCCTTCTTCAACAGAGTACCACTGTATATTCATGAGCAAAATGCTGTTTTAGGATTAAGCAATGAGTGGATTGCACCCGTAGCGAAGAAAATATTAACTCAATTTAACATAGAAAAATCAATCTTTAAATCTAAAATGGTAGTGGTGGGATCCCCTCGTACCAGTGAGTTTAAATCGTATCAACCAAATCAGAAAGTATTTACTGATTTAGGACTTGATCCGGCTGAAAAATGTGTTGTATTTGTGATGGGGTCATTAGGTAGTTTTACCATGCAAAAGATGATTGCGGATATGATTACCCAACAGCCAAAAGTGGATTATCAACGTTTATTTATCACAGGAACACGTTTTTATGAATCCTATCATCATCTGAATGATTTAGACGCTAAAACAGTGGTTGTTTCTTCAATATCACTGATTGATCTTTATCCAAACATAACTTTACTTGTTTCTCGTGGTGGAGCAACTACCATGGCTGAAGTCATTGGTTCTACCACTCCAACCTTATTCATTCCATCACCTTATGTGACTCGAAATCATCAGTTTCTCAATGCCCAATCGCTTCAAAATGCCTTAGCAGCTGAAGTGTTGGATGAAAGAGAGCTCAACGTTGAAATCTTGTATGATGCGATAAACACCTTAATTCATGATGATGAGAAATTGAACGCAATGAAAAATGCTTTAAAATCATTAAGTCAATTGAATGAACTAGATCAGATTGTGAAAGAACTACATTTATGAGTCCGACCTCCAACATTCCCACAGTTAAAGAAATATCTTCACACATTAAAGCTAATCGTAAGAAAGCTCGTTTAAGGTTTATCAGAAAACTCATTGTGTTTCTAGTAAGTTCAATGCTCATTTTATTGATAGGCTTTGGTTTATATACTCTAGATCAAAGTTCTTTGTTTAGAATTCAAAACATCATTATCTCTGATGTTCGCCTATCCAATAGTCAAACTATCCAAAATCAACTCCCATTCTCAAAAGGAGATCGGTTGTGGTTGAATTTACCTTGGTTTACTAAAATTCAAGTGAATGATGATGCGATTGAATCAATATCCTTTGTCTACAATCAAAATAATGCATTCATTAGTGTGGTCGAACACAAACCCTTAGCAAAGACTGCTGACGCATTGTTACTCAGTAATGGCGTGTTTTACCCACTTAAGCCAGAACATTCAAGTCTTTTCTATTACTTGCCTCAACTTGAAGGGTTTAGCGAAGGTGAATTATCTGTGAAATTAGCATCATCTCTCATAGGACTTGAAGATTTTGTGCTAAACTTAATGGCGAATGTTAGACAAAATCCATCAACCTATGATGAGGCCATGATGATTGTGACTCTGGATAATGGACTTAATATTCATACTGATTTAAGGTCATTGATTTTGCTTAATCAATTGCCGTTGTTCATTGATTTGATCGATGAAAATAATGATTGCTTATACTTGGACAGTGTGACTTCCACTGCGCGTGCAGCACCATGTCCATAGATATTTGACCTTCAAACAACTTTTAACTATAATAGAATAACCACATGGAGGAACAATATGGGGATTGAAAAAATCACAACGCTTGGAAAACTCAACGTTTCCGAGGAAGCAATCGCTACTTTAGCTGGCGGAGTTGTTTCAGAATGTTATGGTGTGGTGGGGATGGCCTCACAGAAGATTTTAAAAGATGGCCTTGCGGAATTACTAAAAAGAGAAAATTTTTCAAAAGGAGTTGTTGTTAGACAACTCGATAAGGGATACGAGCTCGACTTATTCATCATTATTGGATTTGGAGTTAAAATCTCAGAGGTGATTCATGAAGTTCAAAAGAAAGTGAAATACACTTTAGAAAAAACATTGGATCAACCTTTTTTAAGCATCAATGTCTATGTACAGGGAGTGAAGGTCATTAAATGATGGAACAGTTACATTTTTTAAATGGGGAATCTTTTAAGCGTTTAATTGAGAGTGGTGCCAATCATTTAACTAACCGTTATCAAGAGATTGATGCTCTTAATGTGTTTCCTGTGCCTGATGGTGATACCGGAACTAATATGAATCTAACATTCACTGCCGGGGTCAGTGATGCATTAAAAGTCAATTCACAAAACATTGGTGAAGTGGCTAAATCATTATCCAAAGGTTTACTCATGGGAGCTCGTGGAAATTCAGGGGTGATTTTATCGCAAATTTTCCGTGGTTTCTTTCAAGGGGTGGATGGTTTAGATACCATTGATGCCTTTCAAATGGCTGCAGCATTCAATAAAGGATCAGAGATTGCTTACAAAGCGGTAATGCGTCCTGTTGAAGGAACGATTTTAACTGTATTAAGAGAAGGTGCAGCCCATTCAGCAACGCGCTTAAGTGGAATGTCTAATCCTACGATTCTTGATTATATGAACTTGCTTATTGAAGAGGCTCAAAAGTCTCTTGAAAATACACCGAATCTATTGCCTGTTCTTAAAGATGTTGGAGTGGTTGATAGTGGGGGAGCAGGTCTTCTTGTTGTGTTTGAAGGCATGCATTTAGCCCTCATTGGTCAACCTGTGACTTTACTTGAAGTGAAGAGTGGTGGTGGTCATGTTCAAGCTCATTTAGAAAATGAAGAATTTGGTTATTGTACCGAATTCATTATTCGCATTGACAATGAAAAGCTAGATGATTTCTCTGAACTTGCCCTTCGTGAATCTCTTTCAACTTTAGGTGATTCCATCGTTGTTGTTCAAGATGAGGACATTGTTAAAGTCCATATTCATACCTTAACCCCTGGCGATGCAATGAACTTAGCGCAAAGACATGGAGAATTTGTCAAAATTAAGATTGAAAACATGCAAGAGCAACATGCTGCTTTACTCGATGATCATGCATCTCATTCACATGCTACACCATTACCTGTTGTAGTTAAGCGTGTTCCATATGCGATTGTTGCGGTAGCAGCAGGGGATGGACTAGCACAAGCATTTAAAGATTTACGTGTTGATGCCATTATTTCAGGTGGTCAAACCATGAATCCTTCCACAGAAGACTTTGTGGCAGTCATTGAGTCCTTAAATGCAGAACATGTCATTGTGTTACCTAACAACTCAAACATTATTCTAGCTGCTCAACAAGCTGAATCCATCATTGAAGACATCGTTGTTCATGTTCTTCCAACAAAAACCATCCCACAAGGATTAAGTGCTTGTTTGTATTTCTCACCAGAAGCAAGTGTTGAAGACAATCTTGAAGCGATGAATGAAGCGATCACTCGTGTACAGTCCGGTTCAATTACCTATGCGATTAAAGATACAATGATTAATGGAACTGAAATCAAAGCCAATGATTATATGGCGATTCAAGAGAAGGAAATCATTCTTTCCACTCCACTACGTTTAGATGCTATTAAGCACCTTTTATCAAACATGAAACAAGAGGAAAGTGAAATCATTACCCTTGTGGTTGGTGAAGGGGTTGATGAAGCTGAGAAGGATGAGGTTATTGATTTCATCCAAAGTGATTTAAAGATTGAGGTTGAAGTTATTGAGGGTGGACAGCCTGTCTATTCCTACATTATTGGTGTAGAATAAAAGGGAGTTTCTCCCTTTTTTAATATGACACTAACAAAGAACCAAATGGACATTTTAAAGAAATATGAATGCGCAACACTTTGCGATTTTTTGAGTGTTTATCCTTTAAGATATGATATTTATGAGTTGAGTGATGAGACGCATTTAGTGGATGGTCAATCAGTGATCCTTGAAGGTTACATCACCTCCTCGTTAAAATCAGTTCACTATGCAAAAAATAAATCAGTAACCCATTTTACTTTTGATGCAATGAAGTCGTATCGTGTTTCCATCTTTAATCGACACTATTTAAAAGCTCCTCAAGATCCATTAAGAAAAGTGACGTTGATTGGAAAATACAAACATCCCAATCAAGTGATTGCTTCTACACTTTATTATCAACCCTTAGTAGAATTGGGTAGTATTCATCCCATTTATCCATTAAAAGATAAAACACCATTAAGAAGCATTAAATCAATGATCGCTAAAGCTTTGTCAGTGTGTCAAAACTACAATCATGATCCATTACCAATTGATGTCATTCAATCGTATCAATTAATGAATCAAGCGGAAGCGATGAAAAACATTCATCAACCAGAATCGTTGCAAGAATTAATGAAAGCCATACTTCGATTCAAAGTCAGTGAATTCCTAGAATATCACATTCAAATTCAAAACAATCGACTCAGAGTGGTTCATTCAAAGCAACAACGTCATTTATCTTCTGATTCAATAACACCTATCATTCAATCTTTACCTTATACATTAACACTGGATCAACAAGACGCATTACATACTCTTTTTCATGATTCCAATCAACCTGTGACTGCTTCAGCATTACTTCAAGGTGATGTAGGATCAGGAAAGACCGTGGTTGCCTTGTGTTTAGCTTATGCCTATATTCATGCAGGTTTTAGTGTTGCGCTCATGGTGCCTACAGAAGTGTTAGCATATCAACACTTTGAAACGGCAGTTAAAACATTGAATGGTCTAAAAGATAACATCTTTATCTTAACGTCTTCTACCAAACCTAGTGAGCGAAAAATCATGCTTGAGTATATCAAATCACAGCCTAGTCTGGTGATAGGTACCCATGCCTTGTTTTCAGATGATGTTCACTACAATCGCTTAGGATTAGTTATCATTGATGAACAACATCGTTTTGGGGTTGCACAGAGAATGAGATTAATCCAAAAGGGAATAGATGTGGATGTCCTAAGCATGAGTGCAACACCCATTCCTCGAACACTGGCTTCTGTGTTATTCGCGGACATGAATGTGGTAACGTTACAGAATAAACCTCTGAATCGAGGAAGTGTTCAAACTCACGTTATTGAAGGTAATAGTTTCACTACTGTTCTAGATGATATTTTAGAAACAATTCAGCGAAAAGAGCAAGTCTATGTTATTACTTCATTGATTGAAGATGATGGTGAATCTCGTAGTGCCATGAGTGTTTACGCTAATCTTAAAAAAGCATTTGGAAAGCAATTTGAGATTGGATTACTTCATGGTAAAATGAAAAATGAAGAGAAAAACAAAGTGTTGAATGCCTTTACTTCCAATAAAATAGCCATGCTTGTGTCTACCAGTGTGGTTGAGGTTGGTGTGGATGTCCCTAATGCGACTCGAATGATCATTTATGATGCTCATCGTTTTGGTTTAAGTTCGCTTCATCAATTAAGAGGTCGAATTGGAAGAAGTGAGAAATCAAGTATTTGTTATTTGATTAATCCTAGTCAAGATCCGTTATCTTTTCAAAGACTTCAAGTCTTAGTGGATAGTCATGATGGTTTTGAAATTGCATCTCAAGATTTAAAACTTCGTGGACCTGGAGATTTAATTGGACTAAAACAGTCGGGTTTACCCTCCTTTCAGTTTGCGAACATCATTTCTGATTATGATTTACTCATTAAAACCAAGCAAACAGCATTAGAATTACTACAAAGTCAAAGCAAACAGCATCAAGAATACATCACACAAGTGATTGAACAAAGTCTTAAAGGTATTGATTAGGAGGAACCATGTCAACGTTAATTGAATTTCTTAACAACAAAGGATTAATCATCGATCGATTGGATGTCATTGAAGAGGCTTTTACGCATACATCCTTTGTTAATGAAAACAAACATGTGAATGCGGATAATGAGCGTTTAGAGCTCTTAGGGGATGCGGTGCTTCAACTGTATGTAAGTGACTTGTTGTTTCACTATAAACCTATGCTAACGGAAGGTGAAATGACCTCATTTCGTGCAAGACTGGTTAATGAGAAGTCATTAGCTTCAATCACTCGTCGTTGTGAGCTCTTTAGTTTCCTTAAATTGGGAGTAGGGGAAGAAAAAACGGGTGGAAGGAATCGTGATTCATTGCTTGCCGATGTATTTGAAGCATTCATTGCCGCCCTTTATCTTCAAAAAGATCAAAGCAATGTCAAACGATTTTTAGATCCTCTTCTTTTACCAGAGTTCAAAGCGTTACTTGATCAAGAACATGATGACTATAAAACACGCTTACAAGAGTATGTTCAATCAGACACCCGTAAGACTGTGGTTTATGAAGTGGTGAAGAGCAGTGGGCCTTCCAATGCACCCACTTTTGAAGTGGTTGTTAAGTTGGATGATCTTATCCTAGGTAAGGGAAAAGGGTCAAGTAAAAAACAAGCTGAACAGAATGCGGCTAAAGATGCTTTTAGTAAACTTGTGAGATAAATAAAGTCAAGTCTTTTTATCAATGGATAATTTCATTATGATAAGGCTAAGAGGTTATTATGCATCACTCCATTTTAGATTCTTTGAATATTCAACGTATCCTTATCAGTAAGCAAAATCAGTCTCTGATTCTTTTTTGTGACTTTCCAGATTTCATTGATTTTGATACCTTCCTTAGCGCAAGTGAACGATTTAAGTCAACATACCATGGTAAAATTCAGTTCATGAACAAGACTAAGACGCAACATTATACTTTAAAAGACATTACTCCATACATTCATCACTATTTCAGTGAAAATCATTCCATCAAACCTTTCATTACATTAGATAAGTATCAAGTTCAATTGCTTGTGGATGATTCCATGCAGTTAGGGGAGTTACAATCAGGAAGTGTTCAATGCGAACTCTTTTTACAGCGTTTAGGTTTTGACGTGTCCATTCACATCAATGAAAGTAAATTTAAACATGCTGATCCTGATGTTGTGATTAAACCGACTCAAAATAAACCTGTCTTATCTGCAATTGAAAAGACAACGTATCGTCGTGTTAAAAAAGAAGAGAAAATGACACCCATTCAAGACATTCATGAAGGCATGAATGATGTTTGGATTGAAGGAGAAGTGATATCAATTGAATCACGATTCTTTGCATCATCCAATCAAACTTTAATGACGCTTCTTATTACAGACTTTACAGATGCCTTATTTTGCAAGATATTCCTCAAAGAAAATGAATTCTTAAGTGTTAAAGTTAAACAATGGGTTCAGGTTAAGGGCAAAATTGTGGTGGATCGATTTAAAAATGAAACGATGATCATGGTGGATTCGATTGATCTCATTGAAAAAGATTATCCTATCGATCTTCATGAACATAAACGTGTGGAACTTCAAACTCACACCAAAATGTCTGAAATGGATGGTGTGTGTGATGTTGCAGCGTTAGTTCAACGTGCATTTGATTGTAAACACACTGCATTGGCCATCACCGATCACAATTCCGTTCAAGCCTTTCCTAAGGCTGAAGCCAAAGCTAAAGCACTAAGAAAGGCTACCGGTCAACCTTTTAAACTTCTTTATGGAGTTGAATTAAACATGGTTGATGCACACCCAACCATTGTCACTAACCCTAAGGATCAGCTTTTAGAAGAAGCAACCTATGTGATTTTTGACTTAGAAACGACAGGTTTATCCTCAGATTATGATGAAATCATTGAAATTGGAGCTATTAAAGTTGTCCAGCATCAAATCATTGATTCTTATCATACACTTGTCAAACCTAGTTCAATCATCAATGATTTCATTACTTCAAAAACAAACATCACCCAAGCTATGGTGGAACATTCACCGCAAATTAATGATGTTTTACCTCATTTCTTATCCTTTATTCAAGGCAGTGTATTGGTTGCACACAATGCATCCTTTGATGTGGGATTCATTAGGGAAAATGCCAAACGTCTTAAATTGTCTTTCCCTGATGTTACTGTGATTGATACGCTTGAACTTTCTCGAGTGTTATTGAGTCAAAGAAAATCATTCAGATTAGGTAAAGTGGCTCGATACTTTAATATTGCTTACGATGAAGAAGTAGCTCACAGAGCTGATTATGATGTTAAGATTACGCATCAAGTCTTTCAAAATCTTTGTCGCTTGTTGAATCAAGAGGGAATCTATACTACGACTCAATTGGCTTCTTTTGACAGTGAAGATTCCTTTAAGGTTCGTTCTAAGTCACATGTCAATGTGTTTGCTAAAAATCAAGATGGTCTTAAACATTTATATGAATTGGTTTCACTAGCGCATACCGAACGCTTAGCTTTCTTTAAGAAATCAGCAGCAAAAAAAGACAATGATGAATTCTTAGCTGAACCACGAATTTTAAAATCAGACATAGAAGTAAGACGTGAGCATTTACTCATTGGAGCTTCGTGTGTTAATAATGAACTTTTTGAATTGGCTGCGAACAAAAGCATCGATGAACTTAAAACTGCCATGGCGTTCTATGATTTCATTGAAATTCAACCGTTAGATCATTACCAGCATCTTATCATTACACATTCTATTGCTAATCAAGATCGACTTAAAGCCATCTTACGTAAAATGATTGATGTTGCGAAATCGCTTAATAAAATCATTGCTGCTTCCAATGATGTGCACTATGTCTTTCCTAATGAAAAGATTTATCGTGACATATTAGTCTCTTCTATGGGTATAGGTGGGGTTAGACATCCCTTGTACTTATATGATCATAATGAGCGTAATGCTTATACGACTCCGCAACAACACTATAAAACGACTCAAGAAATGCTTGATGATTTCGCATGGCTTGGTCCTGAGATGGCTTATGATTTGGTTGTCAAAAACACCCATCGTATTAAAGAAATGATTGATGATGTTGTGATTATTCCTTCAAAACTCTTTACACCTAAGATTGAAAATGCGGATGAAAACCTAAAATCACTTATTTTAAATCGACTCCATGAATTGTATGGTCCAACACCTTCGGCTTTCATTACTCAACGCATGGACAAGGAATATGAAGCGATAACATCCAATGGATTTGGAGTCATTTACTATATTGCGCATTTGCTTGTGAAAAAATCACTTGATGATGGGTATATGGTAGGATCACGAGGTTCAGTTGGTTCTTCATTTGTGGCTTTCTTAGCCAATATCACTGAAGTGAATCCTCTTCCTGCTCATTATCGTTGTGAACATTGCTATCATGTTGAGTTTAGAGAAGAGGTCGGAAGTGGGTTTGATTTAGAAAACAAGCAATGCGCTTGTGGACATCCTTATACAGTTGATGGTCAAGACATTCCTTTTGAGACGTTTTTGGGCTTTGAAGGGGATAAAGTACCTGATATCGATTTAAACTTCTCTAATCATTATCAAGAATATGCTCATGCATACACTAAAACATTGTTTGGAGAGAAGAATGTGGTACGAGCAGGAACCATAGGAACACTCGCAAACAAAACAGCGTATGGTTATGCGAAAGGTTATGGAGAAGATCATCACTTTTCATTGGACACTAAAGATGCTAAGTATTCATGGCTTGCGAGTGGAGTAGAAGGAGTGAAACGGACCACAGGACAACATCCTGGTGGTATCATTGTCATTCCTGATGAGAACAGTGTTTATGAGTTTACCCCAGTACAGTATCCAGCCAATAATCCAGATTCACCTTGGAAAACAACCCATTTTGAATTTGCTGATATACACGACAATTTACTAAAACTAGACATACTAGGCCATCTTGATCCTAGTGCGATGAAACTGCTTGAAGAGGTAAGTGGAGTAGATCCTAAAACAATTCCACTCAATGATCCTTTGGTCATGAGTCTCTTCTCATCCAATGAAGCATTACACTTGGATAAACGTTATCCTTTTGATCCTACTGGAGCTGTAGGATTACCAGAGTTTGGAACATCCTTTGTGAGAGAAATGCTACGTGTCACACAACCTAGGAATTTTTCTGACTTGGTTCGTATTTCAGGTTTATCACATGGAACGGATGTGTGGTTAAACAATGCGAAAGACTTAGTCATGAGTGGTAAAACACTCAGTGATGTCATTGGATGTCGTGATGACATTATGGTCACTCTCATTCATCAAGGTTTACCAATGAAAATTGCTTTTGATATCATGGAGAGTGTGCGTAAAGGGAAGGGACTTAAAAAAGAATGGATTGAAATCATGAAGCAACATGGGGTTGATGATTGGTACATTGATTCATGTCAAAAGATTAAGTACATGTTCCCTAAAGCCCATGCGGTTGCGTATGTCCTTATGGCTGTGCGTGTTGCATACTATAAGCTGTATCACCCGCTAGATTACTACATTTCATTCTTATCATTGCGTGCTAATGCCTATGATATTGATGCTATGATTGGTGGACCTCAGAAGATACTGGAACGACTTAACCATATTCAACAGCGCTTGAATGACAACACTCAAAAGTCACAAGTTACCAATAAAGAACGTGAACTCATCACTTCATTGGAAGTCGCATTAGAGATGTGTTTACGTGGTTATCGCTTCTCAAATATAAGTCTAAAACATTCACACTCGGCTAACTTCATTAAAGATCCTAATGATCCTAAAGCTTTAATTCCACCGTTTGTGGTATTAGAAGGGTTAGGGGAAAACGTGGGTCGTTCCATCATGGAAGCACGTGAACAGGCAGATTTCTTATCTAAAGAAGACTTGCAGTCAAGAACCCAACTCAATACGAATCACATTAAGCGTTTGGATGAACTGAAAGTGCTTCAAGGACTTCAAGAATCCATCCAAGCAAGTTTATTTTAATATTTGCATTATTATTTTGACTCATGTATAATAAAATTACTCAAGGAGTGGCCATGCCACTCCTTCGTGTTTGTATAAGGAGGACTCACTGGTTGAAAAGTGATGCGTTAAAGCAGTTATGTCAACCCATTTTCGATAAGCATCAAGTCAAGTGTTATAGTATGACTTGGAA
>DAIDML010000296.1 GCA_027449005.1 Erysipelotrichaceae bacterium
ACATCCAACTGTGAAACCACAAGTAAACCCATTAAGAGGGAAAAAATAATGATTGCTTTTTTCATAATTCTCCTTTAGTCATACGACATGATTATTGTCTCAAAAAAGCGAAAACAAGATTACGAAAAACTGTGGCAAAAATGAATGAAAAAAGACGCAAGTTACATTGCGTCTTAACCAAGAACAATCCGTGATAGAAAAGCTTTGGTTCTTTCTTGAGTTGGATTGTTGAACAGAATAGAAGGGTGTGCAGCTTCAACCACAACACCTTGATCCATGAAAACCACCTTATCAGCCACATCTTTCGCAAAACTCATTTCATGGGTGACGATAAGCATGGTTAATCCTGATTGAGCTAAGGCTTTAATGACGTCCAACACTTCACCAACAAGCTCTGGATCTAGAGCTGATGTTGGTTCATCAAGCAATAAGATCTTAGGATTCATGCATAATGCTCGTGCAATGGCAACACGTTGCTTTTGACCACCTGAAAGTTTAGTGACATTCATTTGCGCAAAATCAAGCATTCCAACTTTCTTTAAATTTTCAAGAGCAATCGCTTCAGCTTCTTTAACAGAACGCTTTAACACTTTAATTTGAGCTAAGGTACAGTTCTTTAACACATTCAAATGAGGAAATAAATTGAATGATTGAAAGATCATACCCACTTTAGCTCTGTATTCATCAATATTGAAGGAAGCTGTGATGTCGACCTCATCCACAATGATTTTGCCACTGTTAGGCGTTTCAAGTAGATTAACACAGCGAAGTAGGGTACTTTTACCAGAACCTGATGCTCCAATCAAAGCAACCACTTCACCTTCACTGACATTCATACTAATGTCATGAAGCACTTCTTGTTGACCAAATGATTTTGAGAGGTTTTTTATTTCAATCATGATTGACCTCCTTTACGTTTAAATCCAAAAAAGTTATTGGCTGAAGAGCTTGATGCTCCAACAAGTCCTTCGGGAGTGTCTAGTTTCTTCTCAACAAGGCGTAAGAGTTGAGTTGTTGTAAAGGTGAGTGTCAGATAGATTAGAGCAGTAATGAGGAAGGTGTCTCTGAATCTAAACACAATGCCAGCTACTGCAGTTGATTGAAAATACAACTCACTTACCCCAATGACGTTAAGGACAGCACTGTCTTTGATGTTGACGACAAACTCATTACCAATGGCAGGAAAGGCATTTTTGATGGCTTGAGGTAAGATTACAAACACCATGGTTAAAAGATGATTCATCCCTAAAGAACGAGAAGCTTCATATTGTCCTTTATCAATTGACTGGATTCCAGCACGAATGATTTCGGCCATGTATGCCCCTGTATTGATTGAAACAATAACGACCCCAGCAACCAGTGGTGTCCAACCAATAATGGGTCTTAGTCCATGGTATAAAAAGATGGCTTGTACAATCATTGGGGTTCCTCTGAACACTTCAATGTAAATATTGGCAATGAGTTTTAGTAACGTCTTAACAAGTTTTGTTATAACGTTGTCTTTTTTCTCAATTTTCAATTGCTTTAATGATGCAAAGAATAAACCAATAAATAAACCTATAATCGTGGCACTTAATGAGATAAGCAGTGTGTTTCGAACTCCGAACCAAAACAAAGGTGCATATCGCTCATAAATGCCTAAAGCCCCACCGATTAAATCAGGGGGCAATGGAGCACGATTCATTATTCAGGCTGTCTTGCGATTGCATCAGCCATCCATGTATCACGTTGTTCGGAGCTAATGGTAGCTAGGATAGCGTTAATGCTTGCAAGAAGTTCTGTATCACTTTGTCTTAAAGCCACTGAAACCGTGGTGTCTTCAAAGGATGTTTGAAAGCCTTGACCTTCTTCAAATCGAATAATGGTTAAATCTGGATTGTTTCTTACGATAGAAATCGCAACGGGTGCTTCAGAGACGAGAGCATCAGCTTCTAAAGACATCACTGAGTTAACTAACAATGGGAATGTAGCTAAAGGTGTCATGTGTGTCACACTAGGAATTTGAGGGACTAGAGTATCATGGAAAGTGCCACGTTGTGCCACAACTTTAGATCCAGTGAAATCACTTAATTGTGTTGCGGAAGCAAACGTTGAGTCTTTTCTTACCACAAGCACCATGTCACTGGCGTAATACGGTGTAGTGAAGGCAACACGTTGACGACGTTCAGCAGTATCTGTCATTCCAGCAACAATCATGTCAATTTCACCAGACGCTAGTGCAGGTTCTAAACCTTCCCAAGCTATTTGCTTAACGATGAGGGTTTTACCTAACTCAGATGCAATTGTTGATGCAACTGTAATGTCATAACCATCACAAAATCCAATGTTGCCTTCAATTTTGACTGAGGTATCAGTATCTTCAAGTTGTGTCCAGTTGAATGGAGCATAATCGCATTCAAGACCAACAATAATGGTTTCTTCATTTGAAGTTGACGGTGCGCAAGCAGCTAATGCGACTAAAGCAGTGATAAGTACCAAGAATTTTTTCATAATTCCTCCTAAAACAAAAAAATCGTGCAAGAGCCACGACCAACAGTCAAGTGATAGCGCCTCTTCTTTCGAAGGAGTGTTGCATGTCTTTCATACAACCCCATGATAATCATATGCCTATGGTTATCATTCGGCGATGGTTACCTTTCGTAAGTGTCAACGTCTGCCGACTCGACTTACTACTCATTTGCATCGCTACCTCTAAGATTTAAATGTGAGTAAAGTATAAAAGAGTTCGATAGTGATGTCAAGTCTTTGATGCTTTAAAAGATTTTCTTTGGTATAATAAGCACATGAAATCGATTCACGGTGTACTCGCCATTAATAAACCCTCTGGAATGACAAGCTTTGATGTCTGTCACCAGATTAAAAAGATAACGAAATCAAAAGTAGGTCATACCGGTACCTTAGATCCAGATGCAACAGGAGTGCTCTTAGTTTGTGTTGGATCTACCACGAAGTATGTTCCTTTTTTGATGGGACAATCTAAAGTGTATGAATCCATTCTTCATTTAGGCTTGCATACCCATTCTTTGGATACCACAGGTCAAATCCTTGAAAAAGCAGATATTCAACCTCATAGCATTGAAGAATGGCGTGAACTGGTTGCATCCATGGTAGGAACCCATCAATTACCAGTACCTCAAGTTTCAGCAATTAAAGTGGATGGTGAGCGTTTATATAAACAAACAGACATTGATCCCTCTTTGCTTCCAATCAAGACAATGAAAGTGTATGATGCATCATTGATTCAAGTTAATGATGATCAAATCAAACTTCGTATGCATGTCAGCAGTGGAAGTTACATCCGTTCACTCAATGTTGAACTAGCAAGAAGATCACACAATCTTGGAACAACTTCTTCCATTGTTCGCACACACAATGGACAAGTATCCGTTGAACAGGCACAAACTATGCCTACAAGTGTTGATGACCTTCATTTCTTGAATCCTAAAACTTTGTTTGAAACATTCCCATGCATCACTTTAGATGACATTACACCCATTCTGCATGGTAAAATAATAGAACTTGATTATGAAGAACCCTTAGTGTGTGTGTTAAAGCATGATTTACCTTTTGCGATGTTAGAGAAGTGCGATAGTGGCTATAAAGTGAAACGAGGATTATGGTATGAAGACGTTTGTGATTAATGATCAGCAATTACCCAATGAATGCAATGATTTTGTCGCTTGCATTGGTTTTTTTGATGGACTACATTTAGGACATCAAGCTTTAATTCAAAAGACAAAAGCCATTGCAAATGAGAAGGGGATTAAATCTGGAATGATCACGTTCTTTCCTCATCCCTCATCCGTACTTCAACATAAACAAGTGATGTATCTTACACCGACCTACTTAAAAACTCAACTGTTGGAATCCTATGGTTTAGATTACTTGATTATCGTTAACTTTACGCAAGAATTTTCTAAACAATCTGGAGCAGCCTTTATCGAATCCATTTTATGTCAACTTCCTTTAAAGCATCTTGTGGTTGGATTTGATTTTAGATTTGGTTACCAAGGCAAAGGGGATGTTCATTTATTGACTCAATCTCAAGAATGTTTTGAAGTCAGTGTGATTGAACAAGTAGGGGATGATGTGAATAAGATTTCCAGTACCCTCATTAAATCTCTCATCTCACATGGTGATGTTGCGCTAGCGCACCATTACTTAACACGACCTCATCAGGTGCGTGGTCAAGTCATTCAAGGCAACCAAAGAGGAAGAACCATCGGTTATCCTACCGCCAACATTGATGTCTATGATGATGTGATCATTCCTTTAAAAGGAGTGTATGTCGCGCAAGTGACTCACAATCATCACACGTATCCAGCCATGGTCAATATTGGACATAATCCAACCTTTAATGCCAAACATGATGTTTCCATTGAAGCCTACATTCTTGATTTTAATGAAACCATCTATGGCCATACGATAACCATCCATTTCTTAGATCGACTCAGAGATGAGAAAAAATTCAATTCTATACAAGAACTCATTGATCAATTGAACGAAGATAAGCAAAAAACCCTTGATTTCTTTAAAATGTAAGAGATTTCATTAAAAAAGGTTGAAAAAAGATGCAAAAAGGCTTGCATCTTTGTTTTTCTTGGGTATAATAACTACATTACATTGAAAAAGAGTAGTAGTGAGAACGTTTCATAGTAGCGACTTGTGATTTGGTGAAAGACAAGATGAAAACACTCATGAACGTGCTTTGGAGTAAGAGAAGGGAAAATCTTCTCTCGCAGACTTCAGCGTTATGAAGAAGTGTTGATTAACATAGTTGGTTAATCAAAATTAAGGTGGTACCACGATTCAAGTCGTCCTTTGTCCAAGGATGGCTTTTTTAGTTTCACGGAGGTTAAAATGAACATCGATTTCACACGCATTATTCCACGTATACCTTATTTACTTCAAGGTGTGCAAGTCACATTAACCATTGCGTTAGTGGCTGCGCTCATTGGATCTGTATTAGGGTTCATTATTTCTTTGATAACCAGTAAAAAAGGTTTACTTGGTAGAGTATTGTTTCTCTTTGTGGATTTCTTCAGAGGAACACCACTTTACTTCCAACTCTTTTTCTATCATTATGGACTCCCTCAAGTCATACCAGGCTTTCTACCTACAGCCTACCACAGTGCATTCGTTATCTTTTCAATCAACTCTGCAGCCTATCTTTCTGAAATCTTCAGAGCAGGAATTCAATCCATTGATAAAGGTCAAATCGAAGCAGCAAAAGCGTTAAATATTTCGACTTGGGACATTGTGACTGGAATCATCATTCCTATTGGTGCTAAGAATGTATTGCCTGCCATCATCAATGAGTTTATTACATTGATTAAAGAAACATCAGTAGCCGCTGTGATTTCAGTCAATGAAATCATGCGTCGTCATACGATTGTAGCGGGAACGACATTCAGAGCCTTTGAGAGTCTAATTATTGTTGGTTTAATTTACTACACCTTAACTAAAACATTGTCCATTGCAGGTAAGGTTGTTGAAAGGAAGTTACGATATGATTTACGTTAATCAGCTGAATAAGCATTTTAAAGAATCCCATGTTCTTCAAGATGTATCCATAACCTTTGATCCTCATATCACTTATGCCATCATTGGTTCAAGTGGGAGTGGCAAATCAACACTGTTAAGGTGTTTGAATGGTCTAGAAACGCCAAGTTCAGGTGAAATCAAAATTGATGATATTAACATCTTTGAGTCTAAAGACAACTTAGCAAAAGCGCGAAGTAACATGGGAATGGTATTTCAAAACTTTAATCTTTTTGAACATAAAACAGCGATTGAGAATGTCATGTTTGCTTTGATTAAAGTGAAGAAACTAAGTCATGATGAGGCATTTAAAACTGCTTCAACAGCCTTGGATAAAGTTGGACTATCTCATCGCTACAACAACTATCCTCATCAGTTGTCTGGTGGAGAAAAGCAACGCGTGAGCATTGCTCGTACCTTAGCAATGAGTCCTCAATTGGTTCTCTTTGATGAACCTACCAGTGCTTTAGATCCTGAGATGACCATTGAAGTTCTAAAAGTCATTAAGAATCTTGTTAAAGATGGATTGAAATGCATTCTGGTCACCCATGAAATGAGCTTTGCGAAAGAAGTGGCTGACATGATTGTCTTCATGGATCAAGGTAAAATCCTTGAGATTACCCCAAGTGAGCAGTTCTTCACTCAACCTGTCTCAACAAGAGCAGTTCAGTTCTTAAGTCATACCCAATTTAAAGGAGAAACACAAGGAAAAAAGCATTATTCTTAACCCTAACCCTCATCTTCATCCTTAGTGGATGTGTCCAACAAAACACCCCTGATACCATTACTATTCTTACTTCATCAGGATATCCTCCATATGAAATGATTGATGAAAATGGTAATCTTATTGGATTTGACATTGATTTTGGTAATGCGCTTGGTGAAAAATTAGGTGTGACTGTTCAATGGGAAGACATGGATTTCGATGGTATTATTGGAGCACTCAACTCCAATCGTGGAACCATGGCGATTGCAGCCATGTCACCAGATCCTGAGCGTGATGTTGATTTCTCAAATGCATACTACATTGGTGCGGAAGAATCTCCATTCTTCGTATTAACCCTTGCAGAGGGTGGAGTCGTTGATTCCAATGATTTAGTGGGTAAGAAGGTGGGTTCACAAATCGGTACCATTCAAGAATCCTTAATGAATAAGATTATTACAGAATTTAACCTTACTGCTGATCCTAAGCAAAACGTATCACAACTTGTTCAAGAAGTTCTAACTGGACGTTTGGATTTTGTTTTAATTGAAGGTCCTACAGCACGTGAATATGTCTTAGAATTTCCATCACTTAAAACGTTTGAATTATCTCATCCTGAAGTGACCAAGTATGTTGAAGAAGTGGCAGGTGTGTCTGTAGCTCTTCCTCGTAATTCTGAATGGACTGAGAAAGTCAATGAAGCCATTGCAGAATTAATTGCTGATGGTACCATGGATGCACTTATCGCAAAATGGTTCACTGAGTAAAATCAATGCATACTTCGGTATGCATTTTTTTATTTTTTCATACCCATGATTCAAAAAAATTAAATTCTTTTTCTAGGATCTTACGACTTGACAACAAAGGTTACTTGAAAAAGTAAACTCCAGTTTGAAGAAGTCATGTCTTGATTTTGATTAGAGATGTAAGAAATCATTAAAGTGACTT
>DAIDML010000297.1 GCA_027449005.1 Erysipelotrichaceae bacterium
TTAATGTTGTTAAAAAATTAACTTCTCCTTTAACCATTATAAAGGGGATAGAAAGTTAAACATAGTTATTCAAAAGCATTAACAAAAATTCCTTAAAACTATGTTCTGGAGCACAAAAATTTCTACATGATTAGATAAAAAAAGCGATGTTGTCATCGCTTGAATGTCTTAATTAATCGCATCTTCAATGAATTCCGTGACGATCTCACCCATGATCGCAAACCCAATGCCTTCGACAACAGAAGATACAATCTTAGAAGAGTTCACACCAATGACTTCCCCTCTCATGTTGAAGAGCGGACCCCCACTGTTTCCAGGGTTTATGGCCGCATCAGTTTGTATTAAAGGCACACTGTTGCCTAAGTCTCGATTTAATCCTGAGATGATGCCTTTTGAGATGGATAAGGATAAATCAAATCCTAACGGATAACCAATCGCAAACACGGTTTCACCCAAGCGCATTTGCGAAGCAAAGTTTAAAGAAGAAACCTCTGCATTGATTTTCACGACCGCTAAATCAAGATTACGATCATATTTTACGATCGATCCAATGTACGATGAACCATCAAACAACACTACAGTAATGGTGGATTGTTCATTTTGAAACGCATTTTCAACCACATGAGCATTGGTCACCAAGTAACCATCATCAGACACAAAGAATCCCGATCCTGTTCCTACACTTTGCACATTGCGTTCACCAAACCAGGTTTGTTGACGAACAATGGCTTCCACTCTTAAACCAACCACTCCTTCTAAAACATTAGGAAGCAAATTGGCAACACCATCTTGATCTTCAGTGAACGTAATGGAAGTAGGCATGGAAGGGAGCTGAGCTAAGGTGTTTTGAAGTTGAGATAAGTTGGTTTCTAAAAGATTGATTCTTTCTTGTTGAAGATATACGCTCCAAGCAAGTGAGAAAAATAAAAGAACAATGACAATTTTCTTCATAGGACCTCCTATTGTGTCATTTTAGACCAACTCTAAAAGAAATGCAAGTGATATATTGATGCAATTTTGCATGAAATTATTGTCTTAGTTTTATGTATAATTGAATTATGAAAAAACTAATCTATGTTTGTGAAGATGAAAAAGTCATCCTCGACACCATTTGTTCCTTCCTTAATGCCAATGACTATGAAGCGAAGGGATTTTTAACTGCTTTTGAATGTTTAGAAACATTCACACAAAAACCATGTGACTGTCTCATCACTGATGTCAATATGCCTAATATGAATGGGTTTGAACTTGTTCAAGCCATTCGTAAACAATCCAATGTTCCTGTCATTATCCTAACGGCACGAGATGCAGATTTAGATTATGCCTTTGGTATTCATGTGGGTGCAGATGATTATATTACTAAACCATTCTCTACCCTCAACTTAGTCATGCGTGTTAAAGCGCTACTTCGTCGGGTTCAACTTGACTTGAATCAACAAAATCAAGAGCATGTTTCTTTCCATACTCTTTATATGGATCCTAAAAGTAGAGTGGCAACCATACGACAACAACCCATTGATTTGACCCCAATGGAATATGCAGTCTTATTGTATTTAGCACGCCATGCGGACATGGCTATTTCAAGGGAAGTCTTACTTCAAAAAGTATGGGGGTATGAATCCATGGTGGAAACCCGTGCATGTGATGATACCATCCGTCGTTTAAGAAAAAAACTCGTTGATTCAGGTATTGGCATTGAAACCATATGGGGCTATGGCTTTAAAGTCGTAGAAGCGCAATGACATTCATGACCTTCAAAGGTAAATTGACGTTTGTGATAAGCGTGGTTTTAGCAAGCACGTTTTTAATCATTGGGATATCATTCAATGTGATTATAAACGAATCCATTCTTAACAATGCTCGTGATGCGATCATGGATTCACGCAACATCATTACCTCATCCGATCGCAATAACCATCGTCTTTTTGTGTCGACACAAAACTTTGTGATGTCACAAGACTATGAAGCCATGCATACCAACATGCTCCATAGCCCTCACATGATGATGCTACATCGTTACATGGCTGAAGTATTAAAAAACAATGGCATCATGCCTTCCTTACTTATTCATGAATTACGCATCAACAATGAACTCTTCTATGTGAACATCATTGAAAATCCAAATCAATCCTCACAATGGATTGTGTTGTATGTCTCAATGTCCACATTATCTAATCTTAAAAACAATCTAAATCTTATTCTCTTTTTAATCATGTCATTCATGTTAGTGGCGGGTATCCTCATCATATGGTTCATCTCGTCATCCATGACCTATCCATTAACCCAACTCTCTCATTTTGCTCGTTCAGTAGGACAAGGCAATCGTAAGAAAGATCATCATGATTTTCATGAAACAGAACTTGTTCAACTTCAAGATGCCATGAATACCATGGTCATGAACTTGGATGAACAAGAACAAGCCAATCGTCTCTTCTTTCAAAATGTCTCCCATGAATTAAGAACGCCACTTCAAGTGATTTTAGCTCAACTGGAAGCCTATCAATATGACTTTGTCAATAAAGATCAAACCCTCAATGTGATCTATACCCAAGGTGAACGTCTCAAATCATTGATTGATGATTTGCTTGTCTTAACCCGACTTGAAGCCCATGCGGTGGATGTGGTCATCGAGCGAGTGGACATCAGAGATATGATTGAAGAAACCACGTCTTCTATGAATGTGCTCTTTCAAGAGAAAAGCATTGATGTTTCTTACGACTTTCCTTCAAAACCAATGATCATTTCAATGGATGAACACAGCCTTCAAAAAGTGATCACTAATCTGTTAACCAATGCCTTAAGGTATGCGAAGTCTAAGGTAAGTTGGAAGGTCATAGAAGTTGGCAACACACTCGAAGTAAGCATCAGTAATGATGGACCCATGATTCCTTCTGATTTACAAGATAAAATCTTTGATCGCTTTCAAAAGGGTGAACAAGGACACATTGGCATTGGACTAGCCATTGTGCATAGTGTCATGGAACACTATGGTGGGAAAGTCCGTGTACAGTCTAATGAGGAGAATACGTCTTTTATCTTAACGTTTAAAAAGTGATGCGTGAGCATCCTTTTTGTTAGGAAGAAGGATGTTTGATGTGAATGAGTCAGTGTCATTATTGATAAAGAGTTCAATATCCTTGAAACTCACGATGATTTTTTTGACTTCATATTCACTTCACAATCTTATTTTATGCTAGGCATGTTTTATTAAAAGGAGAATCCCATGTTAGCATTAAAAAACATTAAAAAGTCTTATAAGCTTGGTGACATTCACGTCCCTGCCCTCAAAGGCATTCATCTTAATTTCAGAGAACATGAGTTTGTTTCTATTTTAGGTCCATCTGGATGTGGTAAAACCACCTTACTTAATCTTATTGGAGGTCTTGATCACATGGACAGTGGAGATCTCATCATTGATGGTGTCTCAACTCAACATTACAAAGATGCAGATTGGGACAAGTATCGTAATGATGCGGTAGGTTTGGTCTTCCAATCCTATAATCTCATTGCTCATTTAAGTGTCTTAGACAATGTGGCGATGGCATTGACCTTAAGTGGCGTAAGTAAGAAAGAGCGTCTTATCAAAGCAACCCAAGTACTAAACGAGGTTGGATTGGCTGATCAACTCCATAAAAAACCCAATCAGCTTTCTGGAGGACAAATGCAACGTGTTGCGATTGCCCGTGCCTTGGTCAATGATCCTAAGATATTATTAGCCGATGAGCCAACAGGAGCGCTCGACACTCAAACCTCGACCTCAATCATGGACTTAATTCAATCATTATCAGCCAAACGTTTGGTGATCATGGTGACGCATAATCCTGAATTGGCTCAGTTGTATTCATCACGCATCATTCAATTGAAGGATGGGGAAGTGATTGATGACTCTCATCCTTATGCCTTTGAGCCTAGACCTGTTTCTCGCACATTCAGAAACGTTTCCATGTCATTTATGACGGCTTTGTCTTCTTCATTTAAGAACGTAAAGACCAAGAAAGGCAGAACGCTCATTACTTCATTCGCAGGTTCCATTGGTATCATTGGGATTGCTTTAGTGTTAGCGTTATCTTCAGGAATGGAAAGCTATGTTTCACGCATTGAAAGTGAAACCTTAGCAGGCTTTCCATTACAACTGAATCAAAATGTCGTCCTCAATGATCTTTCCCAACGTCCTGCTCAAGTGTTTCAACCCACTGAAACATCCAATGCGACACAAGGCAGTGTGGTGGATGCGAACAGTGAGAACGTTTCCCATGTCAATGTATTTGATGACAAAGCCATTGAGATGATTCAATCCATTGATCCTTCTTGGATCAATTCCATGACATTTCAACGTAACATTCAACTGAATGTTGCCACCTTAGTGAATTCAACTCCAACCATGGTGAATACCATACTGCGTTCAGGAATGGGTCCACTTGCCTCCAACACCTCACTGTTTTTTGAACTCCCTCAAGATGCATCATTTGTCTTGTCGTTGTATGATTTAGTCGCGGGTGAGTATCCAACCCAAAGCAATGAAGCTTTGTTTGTGATTGATGATGATTCCACTCTTGATCAAGAAGTTGTGAATGCTTTGCATTTATCATTGTCCAATCCGTTTGACTTCTCTGAGCTTCTCAATCATTCGTATACCTTTATTGCGCATGATGTCTTGTATGATGTGAGTGAAGGGAAGGTCAGCACACAA
>DAIDML010000298.1 GCA_027449005.1 Erysipelotrichaceae bacterium
CTTTTAATCAGTGGGTCGTAGGTTCGAGTCCTACACGGGTCACCATGTTGCGAGTGTAGTTCAATGGTAGAACTTCAGCCTTCCAAGCTGACTACGCGGGTTCGATTCCCGTCACTCGCTCCATTCTGACAAAAATTCGAAGCTGCGTAAATGCAGTTTTTTTTTAGGAAAAATGCTGAAGTTCTGCTTATGTTACTGTAAGGAGAACATGCATGTATAGAACTTACACATTTCCAATCTATCCAGATAAGCTTCAAGCACAAATATTAGAAAAAATGTTTGATGAACTACATGAGTTGATCAAGTATCGAGTTCAGTTGTATAAAGAAATTCAAGTATTTAAAGGTGTTAATGCAGATCTAGTTCCTTATCATTCATTGCAATATGTCGATAACACTGCCAAACTAATAATTAAGCATAAGCGATTTGGTTTAGAGAATGAGTCTGATTTCTATATTAAACTGAAGAAACACATGTATTTTAAGATGGTTAACTTCAAAATCTCAACATCATTAGCAATAAAGTCCAAAAAAGGAATCATATATAACATTCCTTACAGAATGACAGACTATGTTAAGTCAAAACTCGAAGATGATCGTATGGTAAGCATTAAAATATTTAAAAAGAACAGAAAGTATGTTGCATCTGTTCTGATAAAAATAAAACCAACTGTTGTAGACGAAGGGATTCGCGCAGGTCTTGATATTGGTGTTAAAGTACCTGCTGTACTGTACAGTGAAAATCAAAAAATTCGATTTTACAAAGGGGGTAAATATCGAAGATATCTTTTTAGCAAACAGGTATCCTTACTTAGAAATCAAAATCTAGCAAATGCAAGAAGAATCAAAGTTAGTCGAAGATTGAGGGATCTAGATCACAAAATTAGTGCAAGAATCATTAAAGACTTAAAGATCATGAAAGTTAATCAACTCAATATTGAAGATTTAAAGTACATGCAAACTAAGAACACAAAGCAACTGTACTCATCTTGGAGTTATGAGCGTCTGCAAAAGTACATCATCTACAAATGTGAGTCAAACGGAATCAAAGTTAATAAGGTTAATCCTCATTTTACTTCACGAGAATGCCCCGTTTGCAGTTTGCATAATGTTGCCTTAAGACGAGTTTATTCATGCGAATGTGGCTTTCAACAACATAGAGATGTTGTTGGGGCAATGAACATAATGAGTAGATAAGTCGGCCAGTTTTACTATAAGTACAGTTACTGGATGGGTTATGAGGAATCCATAATATGCCTCAAGGGATCTCGAATCATGATATACTCTTATCAAGGAGTCATATCATGAATATATTAGTTACAACAAAAGACAAAATGCAATTTGAAGTGCCTCAAGGTACAATGGTTGAGTATTATGAAGATCTAGGATTAAATTCCCTAAATGATATACAAGATAAGTATCAAATGATCGTTGGTGGGTTTGAACTTTCAATATTAGATTTCAAAGTTCTTAAACAACTGAAGCTGGTTCAGTTAATTAGCGCTGGATATGATTATGTTGATTTCGGTGATTGTCCATGGGTTCAATTGGCTAATGCTAAAGGCGTCTATTCCAAAGCTATAGCAGAGTGGGTATTAAGTGCATTACTCATGGAAATCAAAGGATTAAGACAAGTAGTAAAAAATCAAAGCAGTAATAAATGGGATAGACATATCAAATCAGAAGACTTAAGAGATAAAAAGATTCTTGTTTTTGGAACAGGAAGCATCGGACAAGAAATTGCAAATATCTTTAATCTCTTTGGAATTGATGTTGACGGTGTCAACTCTAATGGTAGATCTATGTTACCCTTTAGTCGTACTTATTCAATGAAAGAATCATTGGTAGTGTTGAGAGAGTATGACGTATTTGTTTTTTGTTTACCTTCATCACCACAAACATCCGGTTTTATAAATCAAGAAACCATCCAGTTGTTTAAGAGTGACGATATAATCATTAATGTTGGAAGAGGTGATTTAATCACTAAAGAAGCAATTCAATTTAGAAATGATATAAGTCTTCTTTTGGATGTCATATATCAAGAACCATTTCCGAAAGAAAATACGGAGTGGGGAAATGATCATATATTCATTTCGCCACACATATCATTTCAATCAAATGAAAACATCAAAATATTAAAAGAATTGATTCAAATCAATATTTCAAACTTGTATCATGGTAAGGAAGTGGTCAATAGGGTAAAATAATTGTCCTATGAAGATATAAATGATATTATCAATTTGTCTCGATACCTTCTTAACACTATTTTATCGAAACAACAGCACCTCCTGCAAAGGTGCTTTTCTTTTTTGTGATATAATAAAGCATATGATTAACTTCGAATTATTTAACAAGAAAAATGGATTAGCATTATCGGGTGGTGGGATAAAATCATATGTTCAACAACCTGTTATCGAATTTTTGTATTCCAAAAAAATTAAATTTCAATATTTTGCAGGAACAAGCATGGGATCTGTGATTGCTACCTTATTATCATTTGGTCTTACAGCCGAGGAACTAAAAACATCTTTGATCCGTCTCGAGAAAATATTCATTGATCGAAAAATCATGTATCCTAATATGCCCATCTTGAATAAAAATAAACTAAATGGATTCATTGATGGACAGAGATTAGAAGATGTATTGAGTGAAGAGTTTAGCCTGCATGGTTATGAGAATATTGAAGATATTAAAACAGGATTATTCATCATTTCTGTCGATATTCTAACATCAAAATTAATCATTTTCACATCCTGCAAATCATTTAAATCAAAGAACCCTAATGCACTAGTTATATATGAGGGTAAACTTTCCCAGATAGTAAGAGCATCATGCACCATACCAGTCTTGTTTTCATCGTATGATTATGAAGGGATGAAGCTTGTTGATGGTGGTCTATTAATGAATTTACCGGTTTCTCCACTCTTGGATGTCGGTGCAAAAAAGGTAGTATCAATATCGATGTTATCTGAACAATCTGAATCTAATTGTGAATCTATCATCGATATAGGATTAAGATCTCTTGATATGCTGATTGAATCCACTGTACATTTAGAACGAAGTAAATCTACTATTAATATCAACATACCCCTTAGCAACGTAACCATCATTGACGTAGGTAAGTCTAATACAGTGTTCACATCAGCACAACAATGGATTGATGAAAACAGAAAAGCATTATCGCAACAAATAAAAGAAAAGGAGCTATAAATGATTACACAAAGACTACTGAATGGAGTTGAGATTCCCGCAATAGGTTTGGGGACATGGAAGATACCAAACGATCAGGTTGCTGATATCATTGTTGAAGCCATCAAAATTGGTTATCGTCATATCGATACAGCATCCATTTATAAAAATGAAGAAGGTGTTGGAGAAGGCATTCGTCGAAGTGGTATTAAACGATCAGATATTTTTGTGACAACTAAGGTATGGAATGATGATCAAGGATTTCAAACAACTCTAAAAGCATTTGATAAGTCACTTGAAAGATTAGGGCTTGATTATGTTGATCTCTATCTTATTCACTGGCCAAAGCCACTTAACGCAGAAACATGGAGAGCATTAGAGCAACTCTATAATCAAGGTAAAGTACGAGCAATTGGCGTTTCGAATTTTCATCCTCATCATTTTGATGTATTGCTTCAAACGGCTAAAATCAAACCTATGATCAATCAATTTGAACTGCATCCTAAACTAACTCAAGAAACCAGCGTACTATACTATCAAAATCAAGGAGTTGTGATTGAAAGTTGGAGTCCATTAATGCGTGGCCAATTAAATGACAGTGAAATTCTCCATGATATCGCAAAGAAACACAGTAAAACACCGGCTCAAATTGTTCTTCGTTGGAACATGGAAAAAGGGTATGTAACCATCCCAAAAACAGTCAAAGTAGAAAGACTCAAAGAAAACATTAATATCTTCGATTTCAAACTTGACGCCAATGATATACAAAGAATAGACTCCATGAATGCGAATTATAGAACTGGTCCTGATCCGGATTTAATCACTTTCTAATAGTAAAGTTAAAATTCTCTTATGTGCCGTAATCATCGGCACTTTTTTTATCTCTTTAATGTGTATCATATCTCTCATTTTATCACATTGAAATTGATTTACATAAACATTCAAAATCCAAATCTTATGTGAGTAAACATGTTTTAGTATTAAATCGGGTTCAACAATTCGTTTCTCCTTTGGCATTTGAGGTAAACGAATCATACCCTTCATTAGTCCATCAGAATCATCATAGCTAACATTGATGACCTCGGTATTATAATTCAGAAAAACATCATACTCCTCCGTTTTTTGCTTAACTTTTTTTGCCACATTTGGTAGGACGGATTGTAGATCATGCTTATTAGCGTAACAGTGTTCTTTCAAAGGACAGTCTTTACATTTCGGTTGTTTTGGGGTGCAAACAAGAGCACCCATTTCCATCCATGCTTGAGTAAGATATCGGTTATTATTATCATCAAGATAAGGAATAATCCTTGATTTGATTGATTCAATAGTCGTTTTCTTTCCTACATCATCACTGATTCCAAACAGACGAGTTATGACTCGAATTACATTTCCATCAATAGCCACCACAGGAGTATTATATGCAATGGAGCAGATAGCTCCAGCTGTGTACTCTCCTATCCCAGGTAAGGACAAAACATCAGAGTATTCTGTCGGGAACTGACCATTAAACAGATGTTGAATGATCTTTGCTGCACTTTGAATGTTCCTTACCCGACGATAATAACCTAGGCCTTCCCAAGCTTTTAAAATGTCCATTTCATCTGCTTCAGCAACAGATGCGATAGTAGGAAAACGCTCTAACCACTTTTGATAGTAAGGAATCATAGTGTCTATCTGAGTCTGCTGAGCCATAATTTCGGAAATCCAGATATGATATGGATCGTGAGTTTCTCGAAATGGAAGCTTGCGATGATTAAGGTGATACCATCTTAATAATTGTTCTTTTAAGTTCATAACGTAATGATAATTAAAAAAAGTGACAATGTCACTCTTTTTAATACATGATGTGTTACTCGAAGTTAAGTAATGAAAAAGGAGGGAGGTTTAAACATTTTAAATCGGTAACGCTACAACACTTTCTGTTGTTGGGATGATTATAGCAACCTTTGAAATCATTTTCAAGCATTTTGAAAAATTTTCACATTCATTTCACAATAAATATTATCATCATGTTCTTTTAGGATTATTTGGGTAGGGTTTAAAATATTTGTCATTGATAACCTAATGTTGGTGTAAGGATTATCTTTTCTCAATCAAGACTAAATATGATAAAATGTCACAGAGGTTACCATTATGAACAAGTTTAAATTTGATATAAACATCCAATGCGAAGATACTAAAGCAAGAACAGGGACAATCACTACACCTAATGGCACAGTGAAGACTCCTATATTTATGCCTGTGGGCACATTAGCAAGCGTAAAATATGTTTCTCCAGAAGAACTAACAGACATTGAAGCAGGAATCATTCTATCCAATACCTACCACCTTTGGTTAAGACCAGGAGAAGATATTGTAAAGGAAGCCGGTGGACTCCATCGATTTATGAATGTAAAAAGACCAATCCTAACTGATTCAGGTGGGTTTCAAGTATTCTCCTTAAGTTCAATGAGAAAAATAACCGAAGAAGGTGTACACTTCAGAAATCATCTTAATGGGGAAGCATTATTCTTAACACCAGAAAAATCAATCCAAATCCAAAATGATCTTGGAGCTGACATCATCATGAGTTTTGATGAATGTCCCGCCTATCCAGCCACCCATGAGTACATGAAAGATTCTGTAGATAGAACACTAAGATGGGCACAACGTGGTAAAGCAGCTCACAATAACCCCGATCAAGCTCTTTTTGGTATTGTCCAAGGAGGAGAATTTGCAGATTTAAGAGAATACTCCGCAAGAAAAACGGTTGAAATGGATTTTGATGGTTATTCGATCGGAGGCACTTCTGTAGGTGAAAGCAAGCCTGTTATGTATAAAATGATTCAAGATACAGTTCCATTTCTACCACTAGATAAACCAAGATATTTGATGGGTGTAGGGACTGTCGATGCTATTCTAGAGGGAATTTCTCAAGGTGTGGACATGTTTGATTGTGTACTACCAACCCGCATTGCACGCCATGGGACCGCAATGACAACCATTGGAAGAATCAATATTAGAAATCAACAATATGAAAGAGACTTTACTCCACTTGATCCAGGATGCGATTGCATTGCATGCACTAACTACTCAAGAGCATACTTAAGACATCTCATCAAAAACAAAGAAGGACTTGGAATGCGTTTGCTTTCCATCCATAACTTACGATTTTTAATTAAACTAACCCAACAAGCTCAACAAGCCATTGAAGAAGGTCGATTTAAATCATTCAAGGAAGAAGTCTTTGAACGATATGGTTTCAATAAAGGAAATACAAAAGGATACTAATGAAAACAAGTGATTTTGATTACCATTTACCAGAGCAACTCATTGCACAAAACCCAACTGATCGAAGAGACATGTCACGCTTTATGCATGTGGATGTGAAGAATCAATCATTTTCACATCTTCATTTTTCAGATATTATCAATGTCCTTCGACCAAATGATGTCCTAGTAGTCAATAATACTAAAGTAATCCCTGCTCGTTTGTATGGCATAAAGAGAGATACACAAGCCAAGGTTGAACTACTCATATTAAAACTACAAGGACAACAAGCACAATGCATGGTGAAAAAAGCCAAAGTAGTAAAAGTTGGTACCATCATTGAATTTCAACATCCTGATTTAAAAGCAGAATGCATTGAAGTACAAGAAGATGGATTGCGATTATTTAAGTTCATTTCAGATCGTCCAATCTTAGAAATGCTTTACTTAGTAGGGACAATGCCACTTCCACCTTACATTAAAAACAGTCAAGCAACAATGGATCGATACCAAACCGTGTATGCTAAAAATGAGGGAAGCAGTGCTGCACCAACAGCAGGATTACACTTCACCCCACAACTCATTGAAACATTAAAAGATAAAGGGATCACTTTTGTTGAATTGACATTACACATTGGATTAGGCACGTTTAAACCGGTTGAAGTTGATGATGTTTCTCACCATAAAATGCATTCAGAAAGCTATTATATCAGTGAAGAAAGTGCAGACATAATCTCCAAAGCCAAAGCAAACAATCAAAGAATCATTGCGGTTGGAACAACGAGTGCTCGAACACTTGAAAGTGTCATGCAAAAACATGGTAAAATAAGACAAGACGAAGGAGACACTGACATATTCATCACTCCAGGATATCAGTTTAAAGCCATTGATGGACTCATTACTAATTTTCATTTACCAAAGTCAACACTCATGATGATGGTAACAGCTTTAGGTGGATATGATTTATTAATGAAAGCTTATCAAGAGGCTGTCAGATTGGAATATCGCTTTTTCTCTTTTGGTGATAGTATGTTCATTGATTTAGGATGAACGCAAAAGAACTCTACAACCTTCAAATACAAACCATTGAAACAATCAAAGCTACAGGGAGAAAACCATCCCTGCTTTTGCATTCCTGCTGTGGACCATGCAATACCTATCCTATGGAATATTTATCACAATATTTTCAACTCACCTTATTCTTCAATAATCACAATATCTATCCATATGAAGAATACAAGCGACGATTTGATGAGCTCCTTGATTATGTTAAACACTTTGAAAAACAAGAAGATATTAAAATTGATGTTATATTACCTCCAGACTATCTTAATGCTTCATTCTCTGAGAAATTAAAACCATTTGCCGATGAAAAAGAAGGTGGAACACGCTGCAACATGTGCTTTGCATTAAGAATGGCAGAAGCCATGAAATATGCTGCAAAACATGAGTTTGAATACATTGCAACTGTCATGAGCGTTAGCCGACATAAGAATGCTCTCGCAATCCATGATATCGCAACAAAGCAAATCCAACGCTACCCAAACCTGAACTATCTCCCTTCTAACTTTAAAAAAGGGAATGGCTATAACAGAGGTATAGAACTGTCAAAAGAACACAACATGTATCGACAATCCTATTGTGGATGTCAATTCTCTCAATCTTGTGGAAAGGAACACCAAGGATGCGAATAAAACTCAATCACAATCTTGAACAACTCGAAATCAGTGGCATTCGATTATTCAACTCTCAAACAACTGCATACGACGATGTCATCAAGCTCACGATTGGTGAGCCCAAATTTGCTACCCCAGAACCCATCAAAGATGCTCTAAAAGCATCCCTTGATAAGAATCGAACTTTCTATCCATCATTTGCAGGAAGTGATACTCTAAAAAAGGAAATCATTGCTTACGAAAAAAGAATCAATCAAGTTGATTATGCAATGGATGAAATTCTCATCACCCAAGGAGCAACAGGAGCCATTTTTGCTGCTCTAGGATCAATTTTAAATCCTGGGGATGAAGTTATCTTGTTTCAACCAACGTATGTTGCGTATCAACCTGCCGTTGAGTTTTATCATGGAAAACCAGTGTTTGTGGACACAACACCCAATCAGTTTCAATTAGATTATGAAGCCATTAAAAAAGCAATCACACCTAAAACCAAAGCCATGATCGTTAACTCACCCAATAATCCAACTGGGGTAATCTACAATGAAGACTCACTTAATATCATAAAGCGAGTGCTTGATGAACATGACCTATTCGTGATTTCAGATGATGTGTATGCGCAACTTGTTTATGATAATGCTACATTTCTAAATCAAGACAGTGATTACAAAGATAAGATCATCCTAACTCAATCATTGTCCAAACCATATGCAATGACCGGATGGAGAATAGGATATCTTTGCGCTCACAAGGACATCATTAAAAGTGCTCACAAAGTTCAACAATACGCCGCAGCAGGCATTCCGCTTTTCATTCAAGATGCAGCTGAAGTTGCACTCAATACTAATGTCGATTCGATGAAAGTCTTCTACAAGCAAAACCGAGACGATGTAGTAAAACTACTTCAAGAACATCATGTTCCATTTGTTTATCCTCAAGGGGCTTTCTACATTTTCATTAACATAAGCGCAAAAGGATTAGATTCATGGACCTTCGCTACGCAACTCCTACATGAGAAACACGTTGCCGTCATCCCTGGAGTCGTTTTCTCCCAACATTCTGATCACTATATCAGAATATCACTAGCAGCATCAAACCAAGAATGCATAGAAGGAGTCACACGACTCATACACTTTCTTCAAGGACAAGCATGAATAAAGATACCAAAAACCTTACCGCAATCTACTACACAATTCAAATCTTTCTTTCAATTGTACTTTGGATTGCATTTACAGTTAATCATCCACTAAGAAATGTCACCAACACCACACTTAGATATGGATTTAGTATACTGTTCATCACCTTGCTTTACTTACTACTAGGTTATATCACCATGCTTGCACGCCACACTTTCTTGAAACACAATTTTGATGCATTTAGAATGATGAGCATTGTGATTCTATTTAACACCTTAAGTGCACTGATATATTACCTAACTTATGATGTACTAGCTTTTAACACTTTAAACATTATTTCAGTCATGTTTAATTTCCCCGGTTATTTATTCCTACTTCTTACCCCACTATCCATTCTAAATCTAGGTGTCATTGTCGTATTAGCTCCATTCTCATTCACTCTTGGACTCTTAATCAGACAAACCCACCATTAAGGAGCAACTATGAAACAATTCATCACAAGCATCAAACCTTTCATCATTCTTCTTTTGAGTTATGTGCTTTACCAATTCAGTGATTGGTTATTCAATGGCCAACCTTATACCATGATGTTAAGTTTAATTACCATTGCTATGTTCTTCTCATTAGGACTCATACTTCACACAGGTAAAAGAAAAAACCAAGACTGGGTTAAAAAAGTCTTGATTAGTTTACTCATTATCCTCATTGCTTTTGATCGCTTAGGTGTTGTCTCTATCACATGGTTATCCATCAGTGCATTCATGAACACATATCCTTCACTGGTTAATGGATTGATTGTCTATTTAGGATGGTTATTCTTCGAATAAGATTCGTCCAAGTCGAATATGAGTCGCATTATTTTCAATCGCTATCGTATAGTCATCACTCATCCCCATGGATAAAACATTCATGTGAGGTGAGTTTTTTTGTATTCTCTGACTTATCTTAGAAGCATGATTAAAAACAGCCCTTGTTTCTTCACGATCACCACTCGAAGGCCCCATCACCATGATTCCCTTCATCTTCACATTAGGAAAGTCATCTTGAAGTTCAATGATTTCATTGAGAGTTCCTTCATCCATTCCATATTTAGAAACTTCGTTTGTCAGATTAAGCTGAAGTAACACCGATACAACAAGCTCTAATTTCCTTGCTTCTTGGTCAATCACCTTAAGCAGTTTCATTGAATCCACAGAATGAATCAGTGCTACCCAAGGCAACAATGCTTTAACCTTATTGGTTTGAAGATGACCAATAAAATGCCACTTCCAAGGTTGACCAACTTTTGCCTTATTAAGCAGTTCCTGTACCTTGTTTTCCCCAAAGTCAGTAACACCTAAAACATTCAAAGCTTCAATTTCTTGGATACTACGATGCTTACTCACCGCAACACAAACCACATGCTGAGGAATAGAATTAAGAAGTGATGTTTTCATACCCTCATTATAATTTAAAACCATTAATTCGTCACTTGTATGGTGAAGCACTTCTTCCTATAATGGATGTAGGAGAACCTCTATGACATTCTTTACCCACTTCAGTGAACTATCATCCATTAATCCTGTTATGTCATTTGATGGACAAAACTTTACCCTCATCCTCATTGGACTCATCAGTGCACTCATCCCACTCATCATTGCGATCCCCTTTAAGGAAAAAGGAAGACGAAATGTTTTATTAGGAGTCGTCATCATTATTGTTGGATTAGAAATAGCACGACAAATCTGGGCCCTCTCATTAGGTCGCTATGATTTTGCTGAGATGTTACCGCTACATTTATGTGGCATGCAAATCATCCTAATGCCAATCATGCTTAAGACAAACAAGTCCCATTGGAGAACCTTTGTGTACTTAACTGCCTTGATTGGTGCCCTTGCAGCACTACTGTTCAATGAAACCATCTTAGAAAAGTACCCGCTATGGCACTTTCAAAGCCTACAATCCTTCATCATCCATGGACTCATCATGGTTGTACCACTCTATGACATCATTTGGATGAAGTTTAGACCATCATTCAAAGACCTTCCATTTGCGATCATCTTCATGGTTTATCTGCTCATTCAAAGCGTCATCATTAATGCTATTACCCAAGGAAACTATCTGTTTGCTTCATATGCACCGAAGAACACCCCATTAGAACTGGTGGAGGGCTTGGTAGGATCAACACTTTACATTCCTGTCATGTTTGGGGTTGTCGTTCTCATTTGGGTACTGCAGCTTCTACCCTTCTATAAAAGGAGAACACAAGCATGAGACCCTTTAAAGAAGCCATCTTTTATCAAATTTGGCCACGCAGTTTCAAAGATTCAAACCAAGATGGAATCGGTGATCTGCAAGGTATCATATCTCAACTCGATTATCTTCAATCTCTTAATATTGACTATATTTGGATATCCCCATTCTATCAATCTCCACAAGATGATTATGGTTATGATGTCAGTGATTATCGAAATATTGATCCAAGTTATGGAACCATGGCTGATTTTATCCAACTTGTTCAAGAGGCTAAGCAACGAAATATCGGTATCATCTGTGATTTAGTCGCTAATCACACCTCAACTCAACATGCATGGTTTCAAGAAGCACTCAACAATCCTAACAGTGATAAAAGAGATTACTATTTCTTTAGACCCATCAAAGAAGGATTACCTAACAACTGGATATCAATCTTTGGTGGTAGTGCATGGACTCAAGTCAATGAAGAGGATTATGCATTAACCCTTTTTACCCCAACTCAGGCTGACCTAAACTGGGATAACCCTAAAGTAAGACAAGAAATCAAGGATATCATGCGATTTTGGCTTGATTTAGGTATTGCAGGATTTAGACTAGATGTGTTCAACACCATCTCAAAGATTGATGGATTAATCAGTAAATATCCTCAAAAGAAAGGATTTCAGTTTGCGGATGATTACATCCTCAATCGTCCCAAAGGACAACAGTATCTTAAAGCATTACTACAAGATCTCAAACAAGATTATCAATTCATCACCATAGGTGAGGGGATGTTGATTGACCAAGAAGCAGCCGCCATCATGTGTGGACCTGAAAAAAATCAACTTGATATGATCATCCACTTTGATTTGCATATGTTAGGATGTGGACCCTTAGGTAAGTTTGACTTTAGAAAAGGGTATTTGTATTCAACTAAAGATTTTAAAAACATCCTACATTCCTGGAACAAAGCAGCCATCAAACATCATTTCCATGTGGCTTCAACCATGTCCAATCATGATCAACCACGCGCGGTATCTCGTTTTGGTGATGATCACACCTATCGCTTTGAAAGCGCAAAAGCACTTTTTGCGATTAATTTCTTCAATGTGGGTAGCCCCTTTATTTATCAAGGTGAAGAAATTGCGATGAAGAACATGAAACTACCAATTGAAGAATGGAAAGACTTTGAAGCGAAGAATACCTATCAAGCACTTCAAAGCATGATGAAAGTCCCTGCATTCCTAGCGAAGAAAATCATTCAAAAAATGAGTCGTGATCATGCTCGTGGGGTCATGCAATGGAATCAAAGTGCACATGGTGGATTCAGTGACGTACAACCATGGTTTAAAGTGAATGATGACTATGAATCAATCAATGTGGAAAATCAAAACGAAGACCCACACAGTGTTCTAAGTTATGTCAGACAACTGACGCATCTGTATCATACCATCCCAGCTTTCACTCAAGGGAAACACACCGAAAGCATGCTAGAGCATCCTCATCTCATTGTGATGCATAAAGATGATGGAAAACAAAGGATCAGCTGTATTTGCAACTTCTCTAAGAAGAAGATGAAATACACCCTGATGGAGGATGAAGTGGTTCTTTTATCCAATATAGATCATCACTCACTCAATCAACTTCAACCCTATGAAACCCTCATTACATTAAATACGTATTCATAAAAGTATCTTCAATGAAACCTTAATCTTAATTTGATATGATAGGACTACTCAGGAGGAAAACTATGTTAGTTATCGGAAGCAAAGCCCCGGAATTTACCCTACAAAATGAAGCAGGAGACTTAGTCTCACTCAGTGATTTTAAAGATCAAACCTTAGTCTTGTACTTTTATCCTAAAGATGATACTCCAGGTTGTACAACACAAGCCTGCTCCTATCGAGATTCTAGTGAAGAATTCGTTAAAAGAGGCGTCAAAGTTGTAGGAATTTCGAAAGACGATGTTAAGTCCCACAAGAAATTTCAAGAGAAATTTGAACTAAACTTCACCATACTGGCAGATCCTGAAACCATTGTGGTTCAACGCTATGGTGTGTGGAAAGAAAAATCCATGTATGGTAAGAAATACATGGGTGTGGCAAGAACAACCTTTGTGATCGTTAGAGGCGTTATCCAAGCCATCTTTGAGAATGTTGATCCAAAAAACGATGTTGAGCAAGTATTAGCCTTTTTAGACCAACAATGAGACCGCTACATGCGGGACTCGCAGTGATGATGTTTGCGTTAGGAGTTATAGGAGCATTTCTTCCCGTCATGCCAACCACCATCTTTGTGATTCTATCACTCTATTTCGCATCAAAGAGTTCACCTAAACTTGCTTTAAAAATCAAACAATCCACAATTGTTAATGAATACTATGATGAAGATGCTCAATCTTTATCCATGACACTCTCAAGAAAGATAAGAATATTGATTGTGGTAGGATTAACGTTATCCTTGGCCTTCATCTTAGTTGATGTTCTTTGGGTTCGAGTGTTCTTAATCATTCTTTATGTTCTTAAAGTATTAACTTTCATTTTTATCATTCAAACTAAAAAAGCAACTTAATCAAGTTGCTTTTGTGCATTAATGAACTGAATAAAGCGCATGATAGCTTCATCATTAATATCCAGATGAGTCACTAGACGCAACCATCCTTGTGTACTAGGACTCAATAATAAATCAAAGTCCTTAGCTTCATATAACCATTGTGTATTGTTTGATTTTTAAAGCAAGTTTAGGTGAACTCTTTGATGTGAAATAGAGTGATAGAATCACAAAGATGGTGGTTGGCATGAC
>DAIDML010000299.1 GCA_027449005.1 Erysipelotrichaceae bacterium
GCGATATGTGGGTATAGAATTAGCTACACAACTTAAAGAGCAAGGATGTACACTGGATGAGTGGTGGATTCATTCTTTAAAATAATGAATAAACTGCATAAGTATGAACAAATGTGACAAACAGGGTGATTAAAAGCTTAATCACCCTGTTTGTCACATTTGTCTGATTCTACCCCTGATTTTGCTTATTTTGATGAATGAATCCACCACTCATCCAGTGTACATCCTTGTTCTTTGAGCTGTGTTGCTAGTTCAACTCCGACAAAGCGCCAATGCCATGGTTCATAGATGTATCCAGTGATATTCGATTTGTCTTTAGGATATCTTAAGATAAACCCATACTTGTAAGCATGTGCTTGAAGGTATGGATAAGCTAAGGAAGATCCAAACGCTAGAAAACTGCTTCCCTGCTCAGCCACATCCATGCTTAAGCCACTTTGATGCTCCGATTGACCCGCAAATGCACTGTAGGTGTTCGCAAGTCTAATACCATCCTTTAAGGCGTATTGATTAAATAATCGTTTCTGTGTGGCAAAGGAGCGGTACCCACTTCGTACTTCAATGGTGAGGTTTAAGTCTTTTAAAACGGCTGCTTTAAGCTGTAGAAACGCTTGTGCTGCTTCAATTCTCAAAAGCTGTGAAGGATGCGTTGAATCCAATGTCCTTAGATTGACTAAATCTTCAGGCTCATGCTCATGAGTGAGGACATGCAAACGATTAATCACCGCATCCAATGCATAAGGATCGTCAATTGGAATGGTTAAGGTGATGTTTGGATCATAGGTAGAATGAAATGGATTTTTTTGATTGAGTATGGTTAAGAGACGATCTTGTCTTTGGGTATGGTGTTGGTGGGTTTCAATGAGTGCGTGCACATTGTAATCCACTGGAGGTGTCAGTGGTTGAATGGGTTTAAATGTCATTAAACTAAGCAGCAGTAATAATGTTGTCACAATAAACTCACTTTCAAATGCTAATAAGCATTCTTATTATACGCCATAGTAGCGTGTTCTTAAACCAAAAGAAAGCAGAGAGTTGCCAACGCTCTGCTGATCTCTATTTGATTAATACGCTTCTGAAATTGTTTTTCCTTGCATGTGAAGCAGTAAATACTCTGGACCCCCTGCTTTAGAGTCTGTTCCACTCATATTGAAGCCACCAAAAGGTTGATATCCGACAATGGCACCGGTGCATTTACGATTGATGTAAAGGTTACCGACATGAAACTCTTCTCGTGCTCGCTCTATGTGGTCTCTGTTCTTAGAGATAATGGCTCCAGTTAAACCATATTCAGTGTTGTTAGCGACTTCTAACGCTTCTTCAAAGTCTTTTACCTTGCATACCGCTAAGACAGGTCCAAAGATTTCTTCTTGCATGAGTCGTGCTTCTTTATCCACATCAATGAATATAGTCGGTTCAATGAAGTAACCCACTGTATCATCCACTTGTCCACCAAAGAGCAGTTGTCCTTCATTGTGTCCCACTTCAATGTATGAACTGATTTTCTTAAAGGCATTGTGATCATTGACTGGGCCTACAAAGGTGTCTAATTCTTGAGGACTTCCTACCTTTAGAGTCTTCACAATCGCATGCATCTTAGCAACCACCTCATCATACACCGACTCGATAATGATGGCTCGTGAACACGCCGAACACTTTTGGCCACTGAAACCAAAGGCTGAGCGTACAATGGAATCAGCAGCTAGATCAAGATCAGCACTTTCATCCACAATAATCGCATCTTTACCTCCCATTTCCGCTATATTCCATTAGGAGTAGGAGCCATCATTACACCTTGGAACTTTCCACTTGCAATTCTTGTGGGCATGAGCAGTGCTGC